>NZ_JAEQCT010000094.1:0-38569 GCF_020738205.1 Microcoleus sp. PH2017_24_DOB_U_A | reverse complement strand
GAGCGCTAAAGCGCAACAACATACCTCAAATCAAAAAGGTACGTAGTTGCGCTTCAGCGCTCTTTCTTATATTAGGATGAAAGAGCGCTAAAGCGCAACTACATACCTAGAAGAGTCCTGGTGTTTCTAAAATCGGCTTGAGCTACGAATGCGTCCGTTGTAATTAACTGTGATTCTGCCATGTTGGGAAACAGTCACAACTGTCTCAACCGTATAGACAGATGAACCGGGTTTGTAACCTTGAAAAGTAAATGTCCAAGTACCGTCACCATTGTCAACAAAAGGCGATTCGGCTGATGCGCCGTGCATCGATGCTTCGGCTCGATATTCGCCCAAACCGCCGTTAGTATTCTCTGCTGCTTGACGGGCTAGGTTTTTCGCTCGATTCAGTTCGATATTATTGGAAGTAACTGTAATATCCGTGAATTCACTTTGAGAAGAGCGAAGGGGATTGCTGAAGGCGGGGGAGACTCCCACGGCTAAGGTTGAGAGTGCTAGCAAACAAGCAAGTCGGGTGGTTAGTTTCATAATACAAACTCATTTATAGTTTGTAAACTCTACGGGACTTGCGCTAACTGGCCCGGAATAGAGAAGACGGCGAATTCCATTCGCCCGATTTTCTTCAACCCGCGGAGGCGGGTTTTGTTTGTGTAGACGCGAATTCCATTCGCCCGGTTTTCCTTAAACATATTTTAGGGTGAATCAATTAATTTTTGATTTTCACTTTGGACTCGGCGGGTGTTTCCCCGTCGTTTAAATAGCGGTAACTCATCTTAGAAATATCCCGAATCAATGTTTGAGCTGGCTTCTCGGTTTCCGGCGGATGCTTCACCATCACCGCTACTAAATAACGCTTGCCGTTTGGCAAATCTACCATCCCCGCATCGGCTAGCATTGTATTAATGTTGCCGGTTTTGTGAGCAATCACTGCTCCTTCGCCCAAGCCTCTCGGTAGCAAAGAATCGTTTTTAGTTTGCCGCATGATTTGCAAAATACGATCGCGCGATTTGACAGAAACCAAATTTCCGCGATCGACTTGAGCTATAATATTTATCAAATCCTTCGGGCTGCTAGTATTCGTTCCCTCCAAATCTGGCAACTTATTGTGCAGCACCGTCGCCCTCAATCCCCAGTTGGCAAATTGCTGATTTAAAACCTCCGCACCTCCCAGCAACTCAACCATCATATTTGTCGCGGTATTGTCGCTGACAACAATCATCTTTTTCGCAACTTCCAAAGCCGAATATTTTTCACCCGGTGCGTCGTCTTGCATATCCCCAGAACCGCCGACAATGTGTTCCGGTTTCAGCGTCAGCACTTGATCTAACTGGATTTTGCCTTCATCTACTGCTTGGAAAAAAGCTACTAAAATTGGCACTTTTATCGTGCTCGCTGAAGCAAAAGGAGCATCGCCGTTAAAATTTACATAGCTTCCTGTATCTAAATCAACTAGAAATATTCCCGCTGTCAAAGTGGCATTTTCCGTTGCTATCACCTGAACTTCTGTTTTCAAAGCTGCTATTTCTTGATTCAATTGCAATGCTTCTGGGGTGGCTGGTGCAGCAACTGCGCTATCGGCTGGGTTTTTCTGGCCTGCGGGGGTTTCCTGTGTCGCTACGCCCGATCGACTCACAGCATTCACCACTGACAGCAGCGTACCGCAAATCACCGCCATCCCAACTCCCAAAATCAGCAACCGAGTAGCATATACCAACGGCGGCACGTTCCCAGTTGCAGAGCGTTTGCCCGGTCTCTGATTCGCTTGCGGGCGCGGTTTCGGCACGGGGGCTTTTTTGACCTTGGGGGCTGTTACCGGGTCTGGAATGCTCTCTGGTGGTGCGCTGGCTCGACTTTTACGGGGTGCGGGGGGAGTTGTCGTTTCGGGTTCGCTGATGGGATTGCTGGCCCGAGTGCTGACAGGGGAATTTGGTTCGGGAAAAGCGAACATATCCACAGCAGCGAGGCCTTTTTTGCGAGGTTGGCGACTCTTCGCCTCCCCAATTTTGGTGGTTTTGCTGCTTCTGGGTTTTCTGGGATTAATTGCTGATTGGGGATTGGACAAAAAGTCCTGCGCGCTCAATTCTTCGGAGGTAGGTGCGGGAGAATTGGCTCTACTTCTCTTGCTGCGGCTTGGTTGTGGTGAGAAAGTCGCAGTTTCTGATGGGGGAATTTCGGAATTGCTATTTGGCGGTTGGGGAGGGCGGCGACGGCTGGATTTGCCAGACTCGCTTGCTGTGCCGGATTGAGGCGGCTGCGGGCCGGAGTTGGCAGAGGCTATCGAGGACATCACTGATAATATCGATCGTTTGGGAAACCGCTCTGCCACGTCTTACTCCTTCTGCACTGTAAATTTCAAGTTTAAGATTTTTTAGCTTAACAGCCAATCGATTTTAGATTTTAGATTTTAGATTTTAGATTTTAGATTTACTCCACACGCACCCCTGCACCCAATTGTCACCCAAGAAACCGGGTTTCTTGACTAAAAACCTACGCTTTAAGGTAATTTCCCGGCAAGAAACCCGGTTTCTAATACCACGACACCTAGCTATCCGTTGGATTTTCCGGCAACGCCCCATCCAGAGTATCAGAAACTGGCGATCGCGGATAACTTTTCAATCCCCATTCTGTTTGACGAATCGCGCCCCGCAGCATGGCGACTTCATCCACTGTCGGATAAGCCCTGTTGTACAAACGCCGAAATTTTTCCATCCGACTTGCTGCTGTGTGCGGCTGCAAATATCCAATTTTCAGCAGCAGCCCTTCTAGTTGCTGGTAGTATCCCTCCAACTGTTCCAAGGGAGCACTGTTGGGGAGAGGGGGAGAGGGGGGGATTGGGAGAGGGGGGGATTGGGAGAGGGGGAGAGGGGGGGATTGGGAAAATATTCCCTCTTCCTGATTCCTTGTATCCGTTACATCCGTTACAGAATCTGTTGCCGAACTTCCCTCTTCCTTCTTCCCTCTTCCTTCTTCCCTCTTCCTTCGGAAATCTTCGTCCCGATACAATTCATAGCAGCAAATAGCTACAGCTTGAGCGAGATTTAAGGAAGTGTAAGCATCGCTGCTGGGAATCCGAATCAAGCGCTGGGCGCGGTTTAATTCGGCGTTAGTCAATCCACAATCTTCTCGACCAAAAATTAGGGCGCTGGGGGCTTCTAATAACCAAGGTAAAGCATCTGCTGGTGATTCTAGCGGCATTGGGTGCGATCGACCATCATCTCCTGTCGTTGCGATCGCCCTGACACATCCTACCAAAGCAGCCGGCAAACTCTCAACTACTGTCGCCGTTTCCAGTATGTCGGCGGCGCGCACAGCCATCAACCGGGCTTCTTCCCCTAAATAATCGCACTGGGGATTCACCAAAATTAATTGGTGCAAACCCATATTTTTCATCACGCGGGCTACAGATCCCACATTTAAGGGCCCTGCGGGTTCGACTAAGACGATTCGGATGTTGGCATGGGGCATTGGTAATTGGTAATTGGTAATTGGTAATTGGTAATTGGTAATTGGTAATTGGTAATTGGTAATTGGTAATTGGGCATTGGCTATTAGAAAAATCACTAACAAGTAACAAGTAACCAGTAACCATTCCCGATTCCCGATTCCCGATTCCCGATTCCCGATTCCCGATTCCCGATTCCCGATTCCCCATTCCCTCAAATAATTAAGAAAGACTATAGTTAATTTACCTACTGTCAAAATTAGCATGGCAAAGCAACGATTGAAGTCCGATTTACCGACTAAGATGTGTCCGGTGTGCGATCGACCTTTTACTTGGCGCAAAAAATGGGCCGACTGCTGGGATGAGGTGAAATACTGCTCGGATCGCTGTCGCCGCCGCCGTAATAGCACAGAAAATTAAGAATGTCTTGCCATTTGCCAAACTGAGGCTAAGATTGCAAAGGAAAAATTTCACGGTTAGAAGTATGGCATCGCAACAGGTGCAACCAAAGCTAGTTATTCACGGCGGTGCCGGTAGTTGTCTGCAAAGCAAGGGCGGAATTGAAGCGGTGCGGAAGTCGCTTTACGATGTTTTGGAGGCAGTGTATCCGCTGCTGAAAAATGGCGCAAGTGCCGTAGATGCAGTAGTGCAGGGCTGTCGGTTGTTGGAAGATGACCCGCGATTTAATGCGGGTACGGGTTCTGTGGTACAGTCGGACGGGCAAATTCGGATGAGTGCTTCGCTGATGGACGGTTTGGCGCAGCGTTTCAGTGGCACGATTAATGTGGCTCGCGTTCAAAATCCGATCGAACTTGCTCAATTTTTGCAGAATTCGGACGATCGCGTACTCTCAGATTACGGTGCGGCGGAATTGCTGCGAGAACTTCACTTACCGATTTACGATCCGATGACGGATTTGCGCTTGCACGAGTGGATGCAGGAACGCCAAGGCAATTTTAACAGAGCAATGGCTAATGTGGTCGCGGAACCTGCGGGTGTTGGCACGATCGGCGTTGTAGCTTTGGATACTCAGGGACGCTTGGCTGCGGGAACATCGACTGGCGGCAAGGGTTTTGAGCGTATCGGGCGGGTTAGCGACTCCGCAATGCCTGCGGGAAATTACGCGACTGGGAATGCGGCGGTTAGCTGTACGGGTATCGGCGAGCACATCATGGATGAGTGTTTGGCGGCGCGAATTGTGATTCGGGTAACGGATGGTTTGAGTTTGAAAGCTGCTTTTGAGCGTTCTTTTGCGGAAGCTGACGATCGCAAACGAGATTTTGGTGCGATCGGGATTGATGCTAATGGTGCGATCGCGATCGGCAAAACTAGCGAGATCATTCTCGGTGCTTTTCACAACGGTACGGAAATGGGCGATACTTTGGAAACAAACAAGGGAACGTTAGTTTTTGTTGCTTAAATTTGCATAGAAGCGGTGGTTTAGATTCCCGACTTCGCAGGAGTTGTCGGGAATCTCGATCGGCGTTAGTTTAATATCATGTCCGGTAGCCTCGTTCCGATTCGGACTTGATATTAAAACGAACGGTAGCTATCCCGTAACGAGCCAAAAACTTCACCCCAAAGTCAGGATTCCCGCCGCCAAATCTACCACTAACCGTTTAGTTTTCAGCCATTCCATCCCGATGATAATTTCTGGTATCTCATCTCCTGCTACCACAGGAATATTAAATTCTTGACCGTCAATTTGCACAGTGCCGATATAAATATTAAAAGTACCTTCTCCTCGTGCAGTCTTCATGGGGTATTCATCATCTACAAGCAGCCAATTAAAATCTAAATCTTGGCTGTTTATCGCCAACCAACCGCTGAATCCTGTATCTAGAAGCGCATCCGCAAATATGACTTCCCCATCAGCAGCTACCAAACTTATTTCAAAAAATAGTTGATTTGTCTCTTCATCAAACTTTCCTTGAATCATAAAATACTGCCACAAACTCCGGTCTCATTCAAGCGCCGAACAACCATTAGTTTTTGGGGAGAATTTGTTAACAGCTTCCCAAAAGCGACGAGTTGATCTTTCTCAACAAAATATTCGCCACTATCAGGATCGATAACAACGTACCAATTGTAGTGAGTCGCCATGAGTTCGTCGCGGACTCGTTCAAAAATCGGGCGACAGCGCTGCCACCGCACTTGGCTTTCAGCTTTTTGTTTTGCTTTCTCTTCGGGAGAAATCGGAGTTTTTTTGTATTTGTCAGAGATGTGGCGGGGTTTCCATCCGGCAGGTGCTGTTATCATAGTTTTTGTATTAGCTCTGAATCTAGTTTAGCAAAGATCGCCGACTCATTCCGGCTCCAGACTCAGAAATTAAGCGAATTTTTTCCTGCAATCTGGCAAAAACTACTTCACCATCAGTCACTTTTCCTTGAGCAATTTGCTCAGTACCGCTAGCAATTTTTTGTCTGAGTGCTGCCAGACGCTGCTGTTTCAATGCGCGATTTCTTTCTTCTAGCAGTTGCAATGCTTCGCTAAGTAGTTCTTGAACGCTGTCATAGTTGCCACCTTGTAATTGCGAGCGCACGTAATTTTCTTGTTCGGGTGTTAGGGTAACGTTCATTGTCTGGGCCCTTCTAAAAAACCTTAAATCAATTATACTATAATAATTTAATCATCACCATTCACCTCAACCATCTTAAATTCGCAACTGCCAAAGTTTAACTGTACCATTATCGCTACCGCTGACCAGAGTGTCGCCCAACTTCCCGATCGCCACCGCCGACACCGGGCCCGAATGTCCCTCCAAAGCGTGCAGCAATTCGCCGCGCAAATTCCAAAGCCTAACAGTACCGTCAAAACAGCCCACAGCAAAATATTTCCCGTCGGGGCTAATGGCGGCGGCGGAAGTGATGCGAATTCCGGTTTGCACCGAATGCAATAATTCGCCTGTTTCCAAATTCCACAGTGCGATCGTTTTGTTGGAATGACAGACTAGAATTTGGCTGTCTGGAGTAATTGCTACATAATTTTCGCTACCAAATGTTCGCCGCACTTCTCCCCCCGGTAATTCCCACAAAGTGACGGTAGCCCGACAGAAACCGCTGGTTGCATTCAGCCCGCTGGCTATTAACATTTTGCCGTTGGGACTCAGGGCGATCGCACTTATGTCATCTCCTTGATAGCCTTTCAAAACTTGCAGCAGTTGGCCGCTGTTGAGGTGTTGCAGCTTGACAGTGCCACAGGTGGTGCCGATCGCCAAAATTTGCCAGTCGGGACTCACAGCGACAGATTCGTGGCGGTGTACGTCTGCTAAACGCTTCATCTGTTCTCCATTTTGCAGGTTCCACAGTTTGACTGTACCCGCGCGCGATCGCGTCAGCAGCGTTTTGCTAGCGGGGCTGAAAGCAACTAGCAACACGGCGGTTGAATGTCCGCAAATAGTCCGCAGCAGTTCCCCGCTGTGCAAACTCCAAACTTTCACTGTACTGTCGTGAGAACCGGTTGCTAGTAATTGTCCGTCGGGACTGATCGCAGCCGAGAGAATGCTGTCTGAATGGTGGAGAGTGGCTTTTAAGACTGCGCCGGATGAGGTTTTTGGTTGTTTTTTATACCCGGCTATTACCAGCCAGTCGATCGCATCCCTCCAATTTTTGAGCGCATTTCGGGGTCGATTTGTCAATATTTCTATGTATCGGTACAAGGTTTTGGATAAGTCAACCTCTACACCCTTGATTTGTTTGTTAAGAAGTACCGCCATCTCGGCGGGGCTGTAACCGCACAGCAAGCCGCACAAGTGCCTTTTTTCCACGGGTGTCAGCCCTCTTCGGGTGTGGGGGGCGAATTCTAGTTTGGCATTGGCTAAGTCGCTGTAGAGCTTTTCGATGTCCCAGTCGTAAATTGCCCGTACAAACGGTTCTTCGGGTCGATCGAGGTTTGAGGGTGTCATTTGTGGCAGTCGCGATCGAGTTCCTAGTCAAATTCCTAACCAAAATCCTAACATTCGCTGTGCGCGATCGGACTGGATTCACCACTAATCTATTTTTAACACAGCAAACAGCCAAAAGAGTTTCGGGTTGAAAATGCGTTTCAATCCTTACCTTTACAGTTTGCAAAACAACTATACATCAAGCGGAGAAATAGAAAATGTCTGGAATTGCGATCGGCTTATTTTTTGCTCTAGGTTTAGTTTTAAGTTTAGTTGGTTCTATCTGGGGATTGGTTCAAGCTTTCCAAGAGGAGGTTGTTTGGGGTGTGCTTTACCTGGTTGTCCCATTTGCTGGATTCGTTTTTTATGCCAAAAAATGGGGTAATCTCAAAATTAGAAAAACTTTTTTAATTCAATGTGCTGGATGGTTCATGATTGTATTGGGAAGCATTACTACAGCAATTTTTGCACCCGCACCCTCACCTAATGTAGATCGGGGTTCTAACGAGCAATCGCCCTCTGCTTTTCCTTCGGATTCCAATACTTCTCCATCACCTAAGCTATCGCCTGCTCCCAAACCCAAACCATCTCCTTAAGTTTCCGCAGCACCTAGCGCCGAGCCTAATTCTGTGCTTGTTGCTGCTCAACCATCTGACTTACTTGAAGCAATCGATTTGGAAAACAACTATACATCAAAAGGAGAAATAGAAAATGTCTGAAATTGCGATCGCCTTATTTTTTAGTCTGGGTTTTATTTTAGCTACTGTTGGCTATATCTGGGGATTAGTTCAAGCTTTCCAAGAAGAAGTAGTTTGGGGATTACTTTACTGGTTTATTCCATTTGCTTCCTTAATTTTTTATATTAAGAAATGGAGCAATAAAAAAATCAGAAAAACACTTTTGATTCAACTAGCTGCATGGCCAATGTTTTTATTAGGAGGCATTATTACTGTGGTAAGTTATGGCGCAGAGTTTACAAAATTGGCTCAGTCGGGAACCATAACCGTAAACCAAGGATCTAGCGAGCAATCGCCCTCTTCTTTTCCTTCAGATTTCAGCACTTCTTCATCGCCAAGTCAAGAGCAATCTCCTGCTTCCGAGAAATCTCCTAGTTCCGAGTCATCCCCTCAACTTTCGCCAGCACCTATTCCTGAGCCTAGCTTTGGTACCGTTGGCGGTCAACAATATGACTTCAAACAATCGATGAAGCTCGGTTATGCCTACTACGGACAGGGAGACTATCAAACAGCTTTAATCAACTTTAACAGAGCTTTGCAGGTACGCCCGGGCAATACTTATGCTGTCAATGCTGTTGACAATACCAAAAACGCGATCGCCCAATCAAATAGCAAATAATCCACATCAACATTCACTTAACATTAACTCAACACAAAATCATGAAACAAACATCAGACAAACTAGAATTCGTAGAAATGTTCGCATTTTGGATGCAGCTATTTGTTGGGGGAAGTTTTTTATTAGTAGGCGTATTTGGAGGTTTGTCTTCTGGCAGTTTTTTCCTTTATTTATTTGCTGTCGTTGGTTTGCTATTGGTGATATTTGTCGAGATAGAAACCATTGCATTTGATAAAAGTCTCGGTCATCTGACTATCAAGCGGCATAAACCACTGATTGCCAAAACGAAACTTATCAAACACCTGCTTCAAGATATTTCAGGCGTGGAAATACAGGAGATGTCGAGCAGTGAGAGCAATACCTATCGTGTATGTCTGGTGTTGAACTCAGGTAAGAGACGTGTTCCTCTAACTTCTAGTTTCAGCACTGGTTTAGGAAGCAAGCACAAAACAGCCGAAGTCATTGCGACATTCTTGAATATTAGAAATTATGGTCTTGACGGCTTTCCCACAGATAACTCTAACGAACTCAAATGGGACACTATAGAAGAGGAAATTACCCACTGGAAAACAGCAATTAAAAGTGATCCTAATGATGCTGATGCTCGCATGAAATTGGGATTAGCTTTGATGGTTCAAGATGCAACCAACAATAAAGAACAAGCAATGGGCTATCTCAAAGAGGCCGAGGCTTTGTTCAAAGCTCAAGGCTATGACGAGGAAGCAATGCAGGCTGCTCAACTTTACGGTGTGGCTTATTGGGGAATGATGGGAAAGCGAGGTTCAGATTATCAAGATTGATGCACTTAGACTCAACAAACTGATGTTTCCCCACCCACCAGCAACTCAAGAATCATCTCCGGGTACTCAGCCATCTCCTCGACTTGATGCAGCATCTGTACCCGGTAACAAAGATGAATTTAAAAAATTAATAAAACTTGGCTATGTCTGCTACGCGCAAAGAGACTATCAAACGGCTTTAATCAATTTTAACAGAGCTTTGCAGGTGCTTCCGGGCGATGCTTATGCTGTCAAGGCTGTTGGCAATACCAAGATGGCGCTCGTCGGCCGCCGGACTAAATAATCCGTGCATAACAAATTGCGTACAGCAGAGAAATCAGTAATTTAGATCGTTCTCAAAAATAACAGGATAAGCTTATGAAAGTTCTCAAGCAAACACCAACTAAACTAATAATTCAAAACTCTAGCATCTGGGACGGTTTAGTCTTAATTTCTCCCTTCATTATAATTGGATTATTGCAGATCATCTTGGCATCCAACTGGATCGGTGGAGGCATATTTCTGTTATTCTCCCTGTGTTTGTTGGATGGCGCGATATCTGAAATTTATATCTTTGATAAAACTTTGGGGAAAATGACCGTTAAACGACGGGGTTTGTCGCTTAATCATGTTGTCGAACGATCGATTCGCGATATTTGTGCAGTCGAATTAGCCGAAATAGAAGATGGCGAGGGAAATTATAGCTACTATGTTGAGTTATTGATGTTGGGGTGCGATCGCATTTGTTTGAGAAGCAATTCAGTAACAGAACAATGCCAAATGGCTGACTTAATCCGCAGCTATGTCTCGACGTGCGATCGCAGTCATAGCACTGAAGCAATATCTTTGCCAAGCAAGTGCACCCGAGGCATTGTCAAATAATTTGTGCATGATAAAATGGACACAATAGAGAAAATACCTATTCAAGCTTTTGTGTCATCAAAAAAATGAACTCATGAAAAAACTCAAGGGAACGCCTTTTAATGAACTAAAAATTACAAGATCTAACATCTGGCTGGACTTGTTATCTAGCTTGCCCTTCATTCTCATTGGATTGTGGCTGGCTTTTAATGCAACAAATACAACTCTAAGTTGCCAACGCATAGAATCTAAACAAGGCAATTGTAAACTCACAGGATGGAGCTTTTTGGGTTCAAATATTCAAGAAATATCTCTGGATAATTTAGTGGGAGGCAAAGTTACCACAGGTAGGAAGCGTAGCACCAGAGTTGAACTGTTAACCAAATCGGGGGAAATTCCGTTTACGGATGGCTACACTGCTTGGGGGGATAAAAATGATATTGCTAATAAAATCAATGATTTTGTTGCAAATCCCGATCGCAAATCGTTGAATGTAAGTCAAGACGATCGTTGGTTTCTATGGACATTAGGGAGCATATGTGTGGTGACGGGGGTATTAGAATATGTTTGGAAGCGCGAAAAATTAAATCTATAGCTTTGATAAAACTTTCGGTAAAATGACTGTTGAACAACGGGGTTGGTGGGTGAATAATTTTACCGGATACTTCTATTGCGAGATTTATGAGTAGAAGTAGGTACTGGAAAATATAAAAATTAAGGTATTCGCTACTATCTTTGTCTGTTAATGTTATCTCAACCCAAGATGTACTTTAACAGCAGAAAGCAAAAACAACAAAAAATGGCTGACTCCATTTGCAGCTATTTGGACAAGCGATCGCACTAAATGAATGCACCTGCGACTTTAAGTACGCGCGGCGCAGCTATCCCTCTAGGCTAATCGCCCAAATCAATAATTAACGATACTTAGGTAGGCGCCAATAAACTTTACATTCTGTTACATTATAAAGTTTTCTTCATTTTTGTTTGCCATTACTTCCTGTACGATCGCGCTAGAAAGCTAACGTTTCACTCCCAATGAGATAATTAATATTTTTTAATATTCCTGTCCTTAAATCACGGAAAGGTCTCTCAAACGCAGCCGCAGGTGAACTCGCGACATTTGTTGTCGGTTAGACATTTTAGTGCTAGCCTATTAGCAAGATAAAAAGGGTTATCCTATAGGATCGCTTCCAATAATATATAAGTTAACAATTTGACGTAGCCTGGTCGGGAAGTCGATCTGTAACATCAGTTTTGGATTTAAAAGGTGAAGTAAATGAAAATAATCAAGTACACAGCAACGGAACTAATAATTCAGACTAAAAGCATATTAGATTTTTGGTTCCCTAGTTGTTTATTAATGACATTTGGACTGATCGGGCTGACTTTTGACTATCATGCAGCAACTTTGAGCTGCCAGCGATCGCACGAAAAACAAGGAAATTGTCAGTTGGTGCGATCGCACTTACTGGGATCGAACATCCAAGAAATTCAGCTTGCTGCTTTGCAGGGAGCTAAAGTAGAAAGATTTGGCTCCAAAAGCAGAGTTGTACTTGTGACGAATGTTGGCGATGTTCCTTTTAGTGCTAACTCGACTAACTGGGGGAATAAAGACGCTGCTGCTTCGGACATCAATTTTTATCTTAAAAATGCAAAATCTCGCTTGCTGCGCTTAAGCCAAGACGATCGCTGGTTGGGATGGACAGGAGGCATATTTTTGCTCGCAGGAGTCGGAGTCATCGCCTTGGGAAATAAAGAAACCTACAGCTTCGATGGAACTTCCAACACCTTGACTGTTAAACGGCGGGGTTTGTTGGCCCGTAAAGTAATTAAACGCTCTCTGTTCGAGATTTATGGGGTGGAAGTCGATCGCACAAAAGATCGGGATCATGATGTTTGGTACCAAGTTAGACTGTTAGTTAGTGGAGGAGATCGCATATCCCTTCCCCACACTATGAGCCCTTACAAGCAAGTAGAAATCGCCAAAGCGATTAACAACTACCTCCACGCGCGATCGCACGAAAGTATTTGTAGTGATGATTGCAGTCAGAGTGAAAATTCTGCGGACTAAAGTCTTCACTACAAACCTAGTTCTTTTTGCGGACTAAAGTCTTCACTACAAACCTAGTTCTTTTTGCGGACTAAAGTCCTCACTACAAACCTAGTTATTTGTTTCCATCTTTCAATTTCCAACCTGGTTTGACAACTTGGCGGGAACGGGCAATTACTAAACAGTCATTGGGAACATCTTCTGTTACTATAGAACCAGCCGCGACATTAACATCTTCTCCCAAAGTTATCGGTGCCACCAACACACTGTTGGAACCTGTTTTGCTCCGATCGCCTATTTGAGTTTTGTGCTTATTTTTGCCGTCGTAATTGGCGGTAATTGTCCCAGCGCCGATGTTGACTTTTTCTCCCAAAGTCGCGTCGCCTAAATAAGACAAGTGAGCGACATTAGTTCGATCGCCAATTTGAGTATTTTTCAATTCTACAAAATTGCCCACGCGACAGTTGGCGCCTATTTGCGCGTGTCCCCGCAGGTGTGCGTAGGGGCCAATTCGCGAATTTTCTGCCACAATACTGTCAGAAATTACTGAATAAAGCACAGTCACGTTTTCCTTGATTTGACTGTTTTCAATCAAACTACCGGGCCCGATGCGACTCCCAGAGGCGATCGAAGTTTTACCCCGCAAGTGAGTTTGCGGTTCAATTACGACATCCGACTGCAACTCTACGGTATCGTCGATCGTGATGCTGTTGGCATCGATCAGCGTCACGCCCGCTTTCATCCACTTATCCTTTACCCGCGCTTGCAAAATATCGGAAGCTGTGGCTAAATGTTTGCGATCGTTAATTCCCAAGATTTCTTGATAATCTTCAACATCCACCGCCATCACGGGAGAGAGAATACTTACCGTATCAGTTAGGTAATATTCTTTTTGGTCATTGTCTGCTTTCAAATCTGGCAAAATTTTCTCTAAATGCGGCCAGTGAAAACAATAAACACCTGCATTGATTCGCTGGTTTTGCTTTTGAGTTGTTGTACAATCGCGGTCTTCGACAATTTGCTGGACTAAGTTTTGACTGTCAGTAAATACTCGCCCATATCCTTGAGGATTCGGCAAATTAGCTGTCAATATAGTAGCAGAGTTTTGGTGCTGTTGGTGAATTGCCATCAATTGTTTGATAGTTTCTGCCCTCAGCAAAGGTACATCCCCATTTAATACCAGCAAATCTCCTGGAAATCCCTTTAAGTGAGGCAGCAATTGCTGGATGGCGTGACCGGTTCCCAATTGTTCGGTTTGTTCGACAAATTCTAGGGGAGGAAATTGAGAATTGTCCGATTTTTCATGAGCTTCCATCAGAGATTGTTTAACGAGTTCACCTCGATAACCGACTATGACAAGTCGCCGGGAAATTTCTATTTCTTGACAACTTTGGAGGACTCGCTCAACTAGCGATCGACCACCCAATTCGTGGAGAACTTTGGGCAAGTCAGATTTCATGCGCGTGCCGCGTCCAGCAGCTAAAATTGCTATTGCTATCATTGTGCGATCGAGCTATTTGCTATAAAAAATTGACTAAATGATGATATCACTCGCTGTCCGTCGATGGCACTGCGATCGCACAATTTTTTAATCTCGAATCTCGAATCCGGGCGCAGCAAGTCTTTTTGCAGCCTGATGTCGGTTTGAGGGGCGATGCTTGCGGTATCTTGGAGTTGCGCGCCCGATATCAAATTTCTGAGGGCTGAAGTCGCAACGATCAAACCTGAGTTCGTTTCGCAGTAAGGACTTCAGTCCTTCCCCAAGAGATGCGAGGGGGAGCGAGGGTGATAATTTGCATCTTTGAGCTTGAATTTACCGAGATAGATTATACTATTCGTTGAATTTCAGTTATGGTGTTTTTAACTCAAAAAAACTATTAGTTGCTTCTTCCTCCTTCCTTCTTCCTTCTTCCGACTTTCTTCTTCCTTCTTCCTTCTTCCGACTTTCTTCTTCCTTCTTCCTTCTTCCTTCTTCCTTCTTCCTTCTTCCTTCTTCCTTCCTTTCTGCATTATCAGGTGTCCAGCTATGACAGAGCTTAATTTTCAGGAACTTGCCAAGCAGGGAAATCCACAGGCGATCGCATCTTGGCTCAACAGCCAGTTGCCATCTGAAGGGATCGCAGCCTCCGCGAATCTCGACGGCGACTGTTTGGATGTAATTCTGGAGGCAGAGCAACTACCGATAGAAGATACATTAGTTGATTTTGTCCGTGAAAAACTGACGGATTTGCAGCCGAATTCGATTCGCAAAGTGAAGGTTGAGGGGCGAGAAAGCGGTGAGATTGGGGCTGCTTGGAGTCAAGAGTTTAATTTGGAGAGCAGCATTTTGGAACCACAAAGCTTTGCGGGAGAATCTGTCCCTAATATTGCGGTTGCTAATGTTGCTAATATGGACGATCGCACAGAAAGAGAGAGTACAGATATGGATGAGGAGAAATCGCCGGAATTGGCTGCATTTGAGAACCGATTGCGATCGACTTTCATTGTCGTCGGGCTGGTAACGGGTTTGTTGGCGATCGCCGTGGTGGCATTTGTCAGTAAGATGTTAAACGAGCCGCCAGCAACTGCTCTGAAGAATCCAGATGAAACTGCCAATGTAGCAAGAGTACCGGATACCTTTCGAGAAGCCGTTAACAGCGCCCTCAAAGCAGCAGAGTTAGGGCGATCGGCAAAAACGAAGGAAGATTGGACGATCGTTGTCGATCGCTGGCAAGAAGCGGTATCGTTGATGAGAAGAGTACCCGTGTCCAGCGCCAACCACGAACTAGCTCAGACAAAAGTAATCGAGTATCAAAAATATCTGCTTTACGCTCAAGAATCAGCAGTAAATCCACCTCCCGCAGAGCCAACTCCCGCAACAGCCGAAAAAGCAACTCCGAAAAAAGCCAATTCCGAAAAAGCCGAACCGGAGCAACCAACTTCTAAGAAAGCCAATCCCGAAAAAGAAAGCTCCGAAAAACCTAATCCTAAGAAAGCTAATTCCGAAAAAGCCGAACCGGAGAAAGCAAATCCTTCTCGATAAATTAGGTACGTTGTTGCGCTTGGGCGCTCTTTCTTATATATATGTAAGAGCGCTGAAGCGCAACTACATACCTAAGAATTAGCCTAGATCAAGCGCTCTTTCCTATATATCTCAAAGAGCGCTGAAGCGCAACTACATACCTAAAAATTAGCCTAGATCAAGCGCTCTTTCCTATATATCTCAAAGAGCGCTGAAGCGCAACTACATACCTAAGAATTAGCCTAGATTAAGCGCTCTTTCCTATATATCTCAAAGAGCGCTGAAGCGCAACTACATACCTAAGAATTAGCCTAGATCAAGCGCTCTTTCCTATATATCTCAAAGAGCGCTAAAGCGCAACTACATACCTAAGAATTAGCCTAGTTCAAGCGCTATTTCCTATATATCTCAAAGAGCGCTAAAGCGCAACTACATACCTAAGAATTAGCCGAGATATTCTGCTTTCTTGGGTATTTATGAATTACCGAGAGATGTCCTAGCACAAATTTGAATAGTTATGAATGACAATAATTTAATCGTTTCCCCTGAATGGTTGGCCGCCAATACCGAAAATCCGCAAGTGGTAATTGTAGACTGTCGGTTTGCTCTTGCCGATCGAAAATTGGGACAAAAACAATATCAAGAAAGTCACATTCCCGGATCTTTCTATTTAGATTTAAACGAAGATCTGGCGAGTGTAGTTGGCACCCACGGTGGCAGACACCCGCTGCCCAATATTGCAGAATTAGCTAATAAATTCAGCGCTATCGGCATTAATTCATCAGAAACTTTAGTCGTGGCTTATGACGATTCGCGACTAGCTTTTGCGTCTCGCTTGTGGTGGCTGATGCGATACATGGGACACAGCAAAGTCGCTTTGTTAGACGGCGGTTTCAGTGCTTGGAAAGCGGCGGGATATCCGGTAACAGATACTTGGACAGAAATCCGCGATGGTAAATTTGTAGTGCAATTGCAGCCGAATATGGCGGTTGATATCGAGGCTGTAAAAGAGCGAAAAGACTTGCCGGAGACAGTTTTGGTTGATTCGCGAGAAAGTGAGAGATACGAGGGCTTGCGGGAGCCGATCGACCCTATTGCAGGCCACATTCCGGGTGCTGTCAACTACCCTTGGCAAGGATTGACCGAGGAAACTGGAAAAGTGCGATCGATCTCCGAACAAAAACAGCGATGGACGGAATTAGAAAAAGCCGAAGAAATCATCGTTTACTGCGGTTCCGGCGTGACAGCTTGCGTAAATTTACTGTCCTTAGAAATCGCCGGAATTCCCGATGCTAAACTCTATGTCGGTAGCTGGAGTGACTGGTGTTCCTATCAGCTATAACCCGGCGGTTAAAACCTTGTTTGTACAACATTTTCTTCAACCCACGGAGGTGGGTTTTGTATGTATAGACGCGGTTTCAACCGCCACGTTTCCTAAAAATCGAAATAAATATAAGGTAAACCGCCTTCCGGCGCCAACACCCAAACCGCATACAAACAAAGCGGCACTAATACCAATTTCACCGGCCAATTTAACTCCAACTTCAAACCCCGACTCAAAATATAATTCCCCAGCATAGCAGCAGCCACAGCAGCCAACATCCAAGTTAAATGTATTCTTTCCAAGCCCAAAGCTTCCACATAAACTTTATGCGAAAACTGCACATCAGCAGGATGTCCCCACAAATGCGAAATCGCCCATCCCGAATTCTTTAAATCGGGAAGCCGGAAAAATATCCAACTACCAAAAACCATTGTTTGAGTTAACAGCCAACCCATTGCCATTCCGATCGGATTTTCCCACAAAAAGTCGATCCGCAACTTCTTAAAAGTCACATCCGTCACCCGGTGCACCGCCAAAGCCAAACCGTGCAAACCCCCCCACACTATAAATCCCCAAGCTGCACCGTGCCAAATTCCCGCAATTAACATGACAAGAGACAAATTGAAACAAGTGCGCCACAAACCAACGCGCGAACCTCCCAAGGGAAAATACAAATAATTCCGCAGCCAATCCCCCAAAGTCATGTGCCAGCGCCGCCAAAAATCAGCGATGCTCGTACTAAAATAAGGAAAATCAAAATTTGGTGGTAAGTACCAACCCAACAGCAAAGCAGTACCGCGCGCCATGTCAACGTAGCCGCTAAAATCGAGATAAAGTTGCAGCCCGTAAGCAAAAATCGCCAGCCACAAATCCTCGCTACCCGCGCGCTGCAAGTTGGTAAAACTTAAATCGACATAAATTCCCAAGTTGTCGGCGAAAAGACCTTTTTTTACTGCACCAAAGGCGATCGTCCAAAGGGCCTCAGAAATGCGATCGGGCGTCGGAAATTTCTGGGATTTCAGTTGATATATCAAGTTATGATAGCGAGTAATCGGCCCGGAAATCAGTTTCGCAAAAAACAACTTGTAAGCAGCAAAGTGCAGCAGCGAAGTAGCAGCCGGCGCGCCTCGGTACACATCAATCAAATAAGCAATGCACTCAAAGCAAAAGAAACTCAATCCCAGGGGTGCGATGACGTGAGTTTTCACCCAGTTAGCGCTGTCTAAAGCAACAGGCCAATTTAACAAAGTGCCGATCGAATTCAAGAAAAAAGGTACATACTTAAAACCCAGCAGCAGCAAAACATTCAGCCCTATTCCCAGCCACAGTACCAACAAGCGCCGGCGATTCCAAGATTCATTAGCAATCCGCCAATCCAAAGGTTCCCCGATCGCCATCGCCAAGCAGTAATTAAACACAACACCGATTAACAGCAGAGGAATATACCAAATTTGCAGCGAAGCATAAAAAATCAGACTTCCCGCCAGCATGACAAACAGCCGCCACCACCGCAGGGGAACCAACCAGTAAGCCACGAACAAAACTAATAGAAACAGGGCATATTGAAGGGAAATGAAAGTCATGCGATTTTAGATTTTGGATTTGGGATTTTAGAATTGGGAAGGGCTGATTATGTGTGGGTTGGGAGCGCGGGGCTACTGTTTCATTGTTTTTTAAATCGAGACTAAAGCTAATACTAACTATTAAAAATCATGCCAAAGTATTCGTAGGGTGCGTCGCCACCGACAAGCCCTTGCATCAAGAGCGACAATCTCACAGCGACGCACCTTATATTATTTCAAAAAAGTTTGGCTACAATATAATTATTGGGTTTGTTTACACTCGGCGAGGGATGGCACTGGTGCGTCGCTATGAAATTGTCGATTTTTTTTAGGGATTGTGAATGGCGACGCACCCTACGGTTACTACTGAGAACGCATACATTTTACAGCACAAGGGTTAAATGCTGTTGCAAATTAAAGAAACTTCGTTTTTGTAAACGCGGTTTCATATCGTGTCCGCTCGATTAACCGCACTACAAACGGTTCGCAGTAAGGACTTCAGTCCGCTCTCCTGCTGCGGAATGGGAGGCGCACTACAAACCATTTTGGTTATGGTAATCGATCGAACACGATATCCATACCTCGGAACTTCACCATCGTTGGCGGCGCACGTCGCAGTACAATGGATTTCTGCCCGCAAGTCTTTCACCAAATAGCGAAAAACTCTTTTGCTCTTTCACGATCGCAACTTTTGGTGCCCGATCGCGCGCAGCCGATCGCAAATTCTCGATCGCCCGCCCTGTTTCCTCTGGTTGAGATTCCGAGATTTCCGCAGATACTTCTGAATCTCCAGCATAGGCGATCGGCAAATTCACCAAAAAAGTCGAACCCACCCCGGGCGAACTTTCTATTTTAATACTCCCCCCCAGAAATTCAGCCATTTTTCTACACAGAGACAATCCCAATCCTGTGCCTTTCACCCCCTTCTGCAAGTGATTTTCCACTTGAACAAATTCTTCAAAAATCCGCGTTTGGTCGGCGGTTGGAATTCCAATACCCGTATCAGCCACTGAAAAAGTAACCATTCCCCCCTTTCCCATTTCGGCCGCAACTCTGACTTCTCCCGCTTCGGTAAATTTCAGCGCATTAGAAATCAGATTACGCAAAATCTGAGAAACTTTTCCCTCATCAGTGGTAAGAGTTGGTAGTTCCAAAGGCACTTCAAAAATTAGACTGACGGGCGAGTTTTGTGGTAGCAGGGGGCGCATCATTCCGCGCAGCGCGCTGAACAAATCTTCGACTTCAAAATCAGCCACGCGAACCGTTACTTTTCCGGCTTCCACCTTGGCTAAATCTAAGGAATCGTTAACAAGTTCTGCGAGAGATTCGGCAGATTTGCGAATAAAATTTAACTGC
This sequence comes from Microcoleus sp. PH2017_24_DOB_U_A, assembly GCF_020738205.1. Lineage (NCBI taxonomy): Bacteria > Bacillati > Cyanobacteriota > Cyanophyceae > Oscillatoriales > Microcoleaceae > Microcoleus > Microcoleus sp. PH2017_24_DOB_U_A. The sequence continues at coordinate 18,955 of NZ_JAEQCT010000094.1, read as the reverse complement.
TTGTCTTGTTCGGGCGAAAGTTCTCCGTCGATGCGATTTAACAAGATTTCGGAAATACTGAGAATTGTCGTTAGCGGAGTGCGAAACTCGTGGCTCATGTTGGAGAGAAAGCTGGTTTTGAGTTCGCCCTCTCGCTGGAGAGATTCGGCTTTATCGTTCAATTCGGCATAAAGTGCGACGACTCCGCGATTCGTATCTTCTAATTCTTGATTTAATTGTACGAGTTCTTCTTGACGCTGGCGGAGTTCGTCTAAAGTTCGCAGCAATTCTTGATTTTGCTGCTGAATTTCCGCATAGGGATCTTCAGGAATTTGGCGCGCTAGTTTATCAAGTAATTTGTTGAGCTCGATCGCACTCAGCGCAGGCATCTGCTTAGAAAACTGCTTGATTAATTGTACAGCCGTCCCGCGATCGCGCGCCGAATCGATTTGCACCTCATCCATCAACCGCTTTGCTGCTGCTAAACCGAGGCCCGCACCAGTTTGCGATCGAAAATTGGGGCCTAAAACCTGCGCTAAATCAGCAATTCCCGGCCCGCTATCAGAAATCCGAGTCCGAAAAACCTGTGGCGATTCCCCTTCCACAAAAAATTCTACTTTACCACCACCTGCATATTTAAAAGCATTGCGAGCAATTTCGGAAACGGCTGTCGCGATGCGCGTTTGTGTTTGGGAATCGAATCCCAACAATGCGCCTATTTGGCGAGCTCTTTGGCGTACTTGTACGATGTCTTGTTCAAAGCGGACTTCCGTTGTCAGAATTGGGTAAATCATGCCATTTTCGCATTGAAGCATTGGGGATTGTCGATCGGGAAATCACTCATGACGATCGTGATTTATAGTTCGCCTACAGTTTCATGCTTGTTAGGAAATATTCTCAAGCTGCTTGTCTTACCTTGGCTACTACAACAGTCATGTCATCGCGAGTGCGTTTAAAGTCTCGGTAGAGTACGGCTGCAATTAAAGCCGGATGTCTCGCAGCCAAACCCGGGTAGCGGTTTAAATCCCACTGTGCCGCCAAACCATCGGAGTGCATAATTAACAAGGAATGGGACGACCAAGGATAGACAAATTCTGCTACTTTTCGCATCATATGTCCAACAGTGCCGTTGTGGGAAACCATGCTGCGGGTTTGGTTATCTGTGAACACTACACCAGTAATGTTGCCAACTCCGGCAAAACAGATGGTTTTTTGAGTACGATCGATCAGGGCGATCGCAGCAGCCGCTCCTCTGGTATTTTTTAAAGCAGCGTGAGCCTTCTCTAAAATAGCTTTCGGCCCGAGTTTAGCATTTTCCCCAAAAACTCGCACAGCTTCCTGCGACGCTTCCTGGGCCAAAACCCCGTAGCCAAGCCCATCAGCGACTAAAATCAGATTTTTGTTCAGATGATTTTGCGTCGCCCAGGAATCGCCACAAATCTGCTCTCCTACTTTCGGCAAGCGAACAACCCCAAATTCCAAGTAATTGCCGTTTTCCGAGGCTTCCACGCGATTCTGGGTAGGGGAGAGTCGCATTAACAAAGCAGTCCCCAGTTTCGGTACAGAATGAATATCAAAAAAACTAGAAAGGCGTTGAATCGCGCCGAGTCCGGTTCCCAGAGTTCCCGCAGTCGAAAAACCATCCCGCAAACACTGACCGACATTTGCCATACCCGGCCCCCGGTCTAGCGCTACTATTTGAATGCTATATCCTGCCGCTGTTTGTACGGTTTGCAGCAAAATTTCTCCTTCGCGGGCGTGTTTGACAACGTTTTTTGCTGCTTCGGCGATCGCAATTGCAACTTTACCGCGATCGGTCTCATTAAATCCAACTTCCGCCGCGAGGGCGACTGCAATTCGTCGCGCTTCTCCGACTTGACTTTCTTCTGTTACGGGTAAGGCTATGACATTTATCATTATTTGTGTAGTTCTAATCTTAAGCTGTCGCGCCAAAAAGTCAGTTGACAGTGGACAGTTGACAGTGGACAGTTGACAGTTATCATGAGTGATCTCAGAAACCGGGTTTCTTAGAAAATTTATCGCCACTCAATGCAAAATTCGTATAAACCCGGTTTCTCGCCCTCATCAGTCAGCAGTAATCAGTGATTAGTGACACCTCAGAAACCTGGTTTCTTAGAAGATTTATCGCCACTCAATACAAAACTCGTAGAAACCCGGTTTCTCGCCCCTCATCAATCGTTTTATAAACCGAATTTCTTCCTATATTTCTAGTTACCAAACACAAAACTCCTAGAAACCCGCTTTGTCCCCCCATCTCCCCATCTTCCCCTCTCCCCATCTCCCCCTCTCCCCATCTCCCCTTCTCATTTCCAACGGACGATCGCAATTTTAGTACCCTTACCCACCTTAGAAACAATCTCAAATTCGTGCATCAACCGCTTAGAACCGCTGAGCCCCAAACCCAAACCACGATCGGAAGTATAACCATCAGTCATCGCCAATTCAATATCTGGAATTCCCGGGCCCTTGTCTTCAAATATCAGCCGCAGCCCTTTGCGAGTACCTAATTGCAGCGTTTCCAGAGTTACAGTTCCCCCCTTGCCGTAGTCTACAGTATTGCGGGCTAGTTCGCTGGCTGCGGTAACAATTTTCGTTTGGTCTACCAAGCCGAATCCCATTGCTACAGCCAAGTTTCGCACTTGCTGCCGGACGTGGACTATATCGGAGGACGATCGAATTTCTAGTGTCTCACGTTTTGACATGGCGCTACTCTAGTTAAAATAGAACTTCTCCACAAAACATAGAAGTTACACTCCTCACCCTAGTTCCTTTTAAGTTGACAGTTGACAGTTGACAATTGACAGTTGTTACGAAGGAAGAAGGAAGAAGAAGGAAGAAGGAAGAAGGAAGAGTTGACAGTTTACAGTTGACAATCAAAAATCTTAAATCCCCAATCCCCAATCCAAAATCCAAAATCCAAAATCCAAAATCCAAAATCCAAAATCGTTTGACAGTTGACCGCACGAGTAGCACTTGACAATCATAAGGAAGAGGATTGGAGTCATGAATAGTCTTCTTTTAATTTCTCGCAATCGGGGATCCGGCTTTCAACCCATTCTTTCTGGCAATAAATCTTCACTGTCTCAAAAACGTATTTACAAACAAACCTGTTTTTTAATTCTCTCTCTCTTACCGGACAATTCATCGATTATTTACACCTCTGAATCAGACAAACCCAAGGATTTTCGCAATAAATTCATCCCCTTCTCAACGCTTAAAGCTGTCCGAACTCCTGTCAAAGAAAGCCCCAATTCAACCAGCGTAATCGCCACCGCCGGCTGCATCCCCACCACAACTGTTTCAGCATCTAAAAAACGCGACATGGTAGCGATATTGTTGAGAATGCGACCGATAAAAGAATCTACAATTTCCAGGGAAGAGATTTCTATTAAAACTCCTTTGACTCCCGTTTTTACTATGCGGTTTGTCAGGTCGTCTTGCAAAGTCATTGCCAAGCGATCGTGCATATCTACTTGGATTGTTACTAGCAGAAATTCTCCCATTTGCAGGATAGGAATCCGTTCCATAAATTCACCTCTATTTGAGTTTTGAATTAAATGAATTTTTAGCAGCAATAAACACAACAGAGTACCAATTACCAATTACCAATTACCAATTACCAATTACCAATTACCAATTACCAATTACCAATTACCAATTACCAATTACCAATTACCAATTACCCATTACCAATTACCAATTACCAATTACCCATTACCAATTACCAATTACCAATTACCCATTACTATATTTTATCTTTCCTCTTTAATATTTTTGATAGTTAAACCTTGGCGTTGCAAAGCTACTTTAAAAGCATCTGCCAAAGTCGCTTTAGTCAGAATATCCTGCAAGTCAACTCCCAAATGAACGATGGTTTGAGCGATTTGCGGGCGAATGCCGCTAATGATGCACTCAGTACCCATCAAACGGGCGGCGGCTACAGTTTTCAATAAATGTTGAGCGACTAAAGTATCAACAGTAGGCACCCCTGTAATATCTAAAATCGCAAATTCTGATCCTGTTTCCATGATTTCCTGCAACAGAGTTTCCATGACTATTTGAGTGCGGGCGCTGTCAAGAGTTCCAATCATTGGTAAAGCGAGAATACCTTGCCAAAGTTTGACTACAGGTGTTGACAATTCGAGCATTTCTTGCTGCTGGCGTTCGATGACTTCTTCGCGAGCTTTGAGAAAGATTTCTGTCACCCAAAGACCGAGCTGGTCTAATAAGCTGGTGGAAAGCCAAAGTTGTTCGACAAGTGCGTCGCGGTTTTGTGTCAATTCGCGACAAAGCCGATCGAACAATGGCTTTTTGAAGCATAATATAAAACTGGCTATCTCTGATGGGGTAAAGCCCCTCTGAACGCGCGATCGCGAAACTTCGGCCAGCAGCAGCCGCATATTTTCCCACTCTGGTGTCTGGATGTCGCTCAAGTTACCGTGTCCCACAGCTATTTGGAGCAATTGCAGGAACTCTTGACACTCCGATCGCAATTCTTTGGCTCTCATCAAGTCGTCCCGCCGCAGCCCGGTGTTTTGCAGTTCTTTGAGCCAGTCTGCTAGTAACTCAGCTTTGTTTTTTTCGAGGATTTCCGCGATCGTGTTATTGCTTGTGAGTTCCATTAAAATTATCTCCTGCTTAGCAATTTGGATAAAATTGTACGAGCGATCGCACTCTTGGTATTTTGGATGGGGTAACTTCTGAGTTTAGCTCACTGTTTGCTGTTTGCGATCGGGGGTTAAACGCCTAACTGCAAAATGCGTTTGACGATCGCACTGGTAGAACTCGGAACTTCTATTTCGATCAAGGAAATCTTGCCACCTCCGGCGATAACTGCCGGTGCTTCCGGCAAACTTTCGAGTTGATAGTCACCTCCTTTAACGTATATCTCAGGCTTCAGGATACTTATCAGTTTAGTAGCTGTAATTTCGGAAAAAATTACCACGCCGTCTACTGGTTTGAGAGCAGCCAGCACTTCCGCTCGCTGAATTTCCGGTACGATCGGGCGGGGTGGCAATCCCGGCTGCTGCGGCTTGATAGTTTGCACGCTAACATCGCTATTCAAGCCCACCACGAGCGATCGCCCCAAAGCTTTTGCCGCCTGCAAATAGCGGACGTGCCCCGCGTGCAGGATATCGAAGCAGCCATTAGTAAACACCATCGGACGCCACTTTTGAGGATCGGAGGCGATCGATCTTTCAAGTTCTCCCAACGTGTAAACACCCGAAATCATTACAGTCATAACTACAAAAATGCACGGCGATGAATCATCCTAGCAAAAAATGTGAGATAAGAGCGCGTTTGCCATTGAACGAGCCAGCGATCGAACTGCCAATAATTAGTAATTGGTAATTAGTAATTGGTAATTAGTAATTGATCGCTCTTAAGGAGAAAGCAACAAACAAGAATGCCCTTCTGCTGCGCTTTCCGGCAAACAGAACGAAAAAGGGGAAAATAGCTACTCCTGTATCTCTCCTCCCACCAAAAAAACCGATACTTGCTTTCCCACAGCCGCCAGCAGCCCCAAATTTGAGACTAAGAGTTCAAACTCCCAGATTCATCTATCGAGTAATAAAAATTTCGATTTTCAAGAGCGCGGTAGGCGATGAGGAATGACTTATTCTGTATGGGTTCGATCGCGATCCGAAAGTTGCATTGTTTTTGTCAATAGGTACAAATCCTACAATCGAAAACGGAAAATCTCAAATCGATCGAGTGACTGCCGTGTTGTGCAGTTGGTAATTGGAGGTTCAAAAGATTGGGAAACAATTATTTCTTTCAGATCTCTGTGAGATCAATTACTATAAGACAGGGGATGAAAGTGCCACGCCATCTGGCAAGCGAGAAATATAGCGGTGAAACACACCTAAATCTTACCAAAAATTTGGGTCTAAAGCCCCATCCTTTTAGGACAGCTTTAATTCTGCCAGAACTGTGTTAGAGTTTTTATATCCGGTTCGGTAACGTAAATGTTAGTATTTGAAGCCAAGCTAGAAGGAAAAAGCGAGCAGTACGAACGGCTAGACGAAGCCATTCGTACTGCTCGCTTCATTCGTAATAGCTGCATCAGATACTGGATGGATACGAAAGGGGTGGGTCGCTACGACTTAAGCGCTTATTGCGTAGTTCTTGCCAAGGAATTTCCTTGGGCCACCAAGCTTAATTCAATGGCTAGGCAGGCTTCCGCAGAAAGAGCTTGGTCATCAATTGCGCGGTTCTTCGACAACTGCAAAAAGGCAAAACCAGGAAAGAAAGGTTTTCCGCGCTTCAAAAAGCACTCGTCGCACGGTTCTGTAGAATACAAGACTTGTGGGTGGAAACTTTCTGAAGACAGAAGAAGCATCAACTTCAGTGATGGCTTCAAAGCAGGTTGTTTCAAGTTATGGGGAAGTCGCGACTTGCACGAATATCAGCTAAATCAAATTAAACGGGTGCGCGTAGTTTGTCGGGCAGACGGCTACTATGTGCAATTTTGTATTGACGCTGAACGCAACGAAAAGCGTGAACCGACCAGGAAAACTATCGGTTTGGATGTAGGGCTAACTCATTTCTACACGGACTCTGACGGTAATACCGTCGAGAACCCGCGTCATCTAAGAAAATCAGAGAAGTCGCTAAAACGACTTAATCGGAGACTCTCCAGAACCAAAAAGGGTTCCAAAAACAGAGATAAGGCGAGAAATCGCTTGAACAAAAAACACCTTAAGGTAAGTAGGCGACGTAAAGACTTTGCTGTGAAATTGGCAAGGTGCGTAGTCCAGTCTAACGACTTGGTAGCCTATGAAGACTTGCAGGTGAAGAACATGGTCAAAAACAAAAAGCTATCCAAGTCGATATCTGATGCGGCTTGGACAACTTTTAGAAATTGGATTGAATATTTTGGCAAAGTGTTTGGGGTAAGCTGTTCGACATTCAAACTGCACTATTTGTGTGCCAGACCCCATACTGTAAGGGGTTGAGGCAATAAATTTAAATGACTAACAGCTTAGCAACTGGTGGGAGGAAATTTGAGGCGATTACCCGATCGAGCTATTTTGGTGGAAAATAATCTGAAGTACCAACCTGTGCAAGCATCTTGTTGGGACTTCCCAAATCATCAAATGGGGGACGGTTTGATTCGTCTTTCGCGTGCGGACTTTCCCGTCTCAGCAGCCCTTTTCAGATTCAGGACTCCTGTTTGCACAGATTCGGGACTTAACCTCTGCGATGGTGTGGCACCGGCCGCGCGATCTCCCCAAACGAAGCAATCAGTGAGGAAGAGCAATTGAACCCTCTCATCAGTCAACTCATTAAACAAAATTTCGTTTAATCTAACAGTGTAGAATTATCTAACAGCAATTATGAAAGCAACTAACAGCCGTCAATTTTCTTCAGTAGCTGCTCGCACTCTCAAAGTAGTCGGGATTATCTTGATTCTCTCTGCCTTGCTTAACAGCATTGTTCTATCGCTGCCGGGAGAAATCTCGGACATGAGCAATCGAGGCTGGCAGTTGGCCGCAGCAACTCAGATAGTTGACCGGGGCATTATTCCTTTGATGGGTATCGCCCTGCTGATGACGGGCTTTTGGGTGGACAGCAGCAGTGGAGTCTCTATTGACCGGCGCAATGTTTGGGTTGATTTGCGATTTTGGGCACTATTGATTTCCAGCTTGTTAGGGCTAATTTACCTATTGCTGGTTCCCGTTCATCTCAACAATACTCGCCTGGAACTCAAAGATGCTCTGGTTCTACTCGATAAGGAAGCCGGACAAGCAGAAGCTAAACTAGATGCCCAAATTAAAAGCGAGCAGTATAAATCTGAGTTAGAACAGCGTAAAAGCCTTCTCCGGAACCAGATAGGCGCGCTACTGCAAGACGACGGGAAGCTGCAACAAGAACTCAAGAATCCAAATCTTCCCAAGGAATTGAAAGCCGTGCTTCAGGAGTCGAAAAATGACCCGAAAGCCCTCGATAAGTTCTTGGAACAGCAAGCCCAAGAACTGCCAAATCAAGCTCGCAAAGAGATTGGTACCCAGAAGCAACAAAAAGAGAAAGAGTTGAGAACTCGATCGAGAAATTCGAGTTTGCAGACTGGAATCAACAGTTTGCTGTTGGCGATCGGCTACATTACTGTTGGTTGGAGTGGACTCAGAAGTATGGGAATTCTGCGGTTCGGTCACCGCAAAAATTGATCGGCCCGACTGCTCGGAACGCGCAAGTCGAGATATCCCTAAGAAATACTTGATCTGCTGAATATAGCAACTGCACCTAGTAGTTAGGACGCTGTTAATTGCTGAAACCATCGTTCTTCTTGCATTTTCACATCTTCCTTCTTCCTTCTTCCTTCTTCCTTCTTGCTTCTTGCTTCTTCCTTCTTGCTTCTTGCTTCTTGCTTCTTGCTTCTTGCTTCTTCCTTCTTCCTTCTTCCTTCTTCCTTCTTCCTTCTTGCTTCTTGCTTCTTCCTTCTTGCTTCTTGCTTCTTGCTTCTTCCTTCTTGCTTCTTGCTTCTTGCTTCTTCCTTCTTGCTTCTTCCTTCTTCCTTCTTCCTTCTTCCTTCTTCCTTCTTCCTTCTGCTATAGTTTGCCCTTACTGAAAGCTGGGAATGTTCTCAATTTATATTCTGACTTACAACGAAGAGATTGATATCGCCGCTTGCATTGAATCGGCACTGCTTTGTGACGATATCATTGTAGTTGATTCTTTCAGCAGCGATCGCACCCTTGAGATTGTTCAAAACTATCCCGTGCAAACAGTGCAGCATCGCTTTGAAACTCACGGACGCCAGCGGACTTGGATGCTCCGAGAAGTAGAATGCAAGTACGAATGGGTTTACATCCTCGAAGCTGACGAGCGGATGACGCCTGCACTGTTTGCTGAATGCTTAAAGGCGATCGAAAGTCAAGAATATATAGGTTATTACGTAGCTGAAAAAGTAATATTTATGGAGCGCTGGATTCGTCGCAGCACTCAATATCCGCGCTATCAAATGCGCCTGTTTCGCAAAGACCAAGTATGGTTTACTGACTACGGTCACACTGAACGGGAAGTCTGCAACGGGCCCACTCACTTTTTGAAGGAAACCTACCCTCACTATACTTGCAGCAAAGGTCTTTCTCGCTGGATTGAAAAGCACAACCGCTACTCGACTGACGAGGCGGCTGAAACTCTCCGCCAATTAGCAGCGGGTCAAGTAAATTGGTGGGATTTATTGTTTGGCGCGTCGGAGGTGGAAAGGCGCCGCGCTTTGAAAGATTTTTCTTTGCGTTTGCCTTTGCGGCCTGTGGTGCGCTTTTTCTATATGTATATTTTACTCGGCGGATTTCTTGACGGTCAAGCTGGATTGGCTTGGTGCACGCTACAAGCTTTTTATGAATATTTAATATTGCTCAAAGTGTGGGAAATGAAGCATATGCCGCTGCCCAATTTAGATGCAGGGTCGGAACAGTCTATTTCGGAAGTAATAACAGTTGAGCAGTCTAAAGTTTCTTACAATCTTGGCGCTTCCGATACTCGCAGTTGAAAATTGGGAATTGGGAATTGGTAATTGGGAATTGGGAATTGGACACTGATTGAGTTGCTAGGGTGCTAGAAAACCCAGCCCTGTCAGGCGTGGTGAATTTGAACCAGAGAAAAAGTATAAAACCGCTATTTCAGCTCAAATCCGTTAGCATCGGAATGATAATTTTCTCTCGTCTTTCTCTGATTCTTCTGTGGTTGAATAATTCCGCAGTTACCGGATTTGAGCTGAATAGTTTTTATTCGGTCGCGTAATTGTGTACGTTCGTACACGAAAAAACTAGCGAAATTCATTAAGGTTTTTTTTTGCCGAAGATGAACGGCCGATAACTCGCGATCGACTAAAACAAGTCCGCCGCCAGATGCCGTCGCTGCAACACCGAGTTTTTCTGGGATCTCGAATCCGGTAGCATGGGAATGATAAATTTCTCTCCTCTTTCTCTGCTTCTTCTGTGGTTGAATAATTCCGCAGTTACCCGATTTGAAATCGCGAGCCGATTTTTCTCTCCTTCAAACAAGAAACTTTGCTATATGGAGTTACAGAAAAAACCCGGTTTCTTGAAGAACCGGGTTTCTGAATAACCTCAAAGTTTGATGCTTAATCAAGTTTTGATTGTTAACTCAAAACTCTCACAACTTAAAACTCTTGAGATTTTGCTCCTGTTTTTTCCCGATCGATCTTTAAGATCAACACACCCAAAGGCGGCAAACACAAGTCGATCGAATAAGCGCTGTTGTGGAACCACCACTCATCAGTCCACTTACCTCCCAAATTCCCCATATTGCTGCCGCCGTACTCCCGCGCGTCGCTGTTAAACAACTCCGTATAGAAACCCGGTTCCGGCACTCCGACGCGATAGTGAGAGTGTGGCTGTGGCGTAAAATTGCACACAGTAATCACAAACTGATCGCCATCCTTCTCGCGGCGCACAAAGGCCACCACGCTGTGTCTGTTGTCGCTGCAATCAATCCACTCAAACCCATCCTCAGCAAAATCTTGACTGTAAAGTGCCGTTTCGCTGCGGTACAAATTGTTCAAATCCTTGAAAAATAGCTTCAACTTTTGGTGTGGCTCAAATTGCAGCAACTGCCACTCCAAATCGCCCCAAACGTTCCACTCTTGCCACTGGCCGAACTCCATCCCCATAAACATGGTTTTCTTTCCGGGATGGGCAAACATAAAGGTAAACAAACACCGCACGTTTGCAAACTTTTGCCATTCGTCCCCTGGCATTTTCCCGATGATGTGGGCCTTGCCGTGGACAACTTCATCGTGGGACAAAGCCAACATAAAATTCTCGCTGTGGTTGTACCACATACTAAAAGTTATGTTGTTCTGGTGGAACTGCCGGAACCACGGATCCATGTGGTAGTAGTCGAGCATATCGTGCATCCAACCCATGTTCCATTTCAGGTTGAAGCCCAAACCGCCTACATAAGTCGGCCAAGATACCATCGGCCAAGAGGTAGATTCTTCGGCGATCGACAATGCGCCTGGGAAATAGCTAAAAATGACGTGATTTGTCTGGCGCAGAAAATCTGCCGCCTCGATATTTTCGCGTCCACCGTACTGGTTGGTCAGCCATTCTCCGGGTTCGCGGCAGTAATCTAAGTACAACATCGAGGCTACTGCGTCTACGCGAATGCCGTCGATGTGATACTTGTCAAACCAGAACAGAGCATTTGATACTAGGAAATTCCGCACTTCGTTGCGGCCGTAGTTAAATACTAGGGTTCCCCACTCTTTGTGCTCGCCCTTGCGGGGATCGGCGTGTTCGTACAAGTGAGTTCCGTCAAAGAAGGCTAAACCGTGACCGTCTTTGGGGAAATGTCCCGGCACCCAATCTACCAGTACGCCTATCCCTGCGGCGTGGCACTGGTCAACAAAATACATGAAATCTTCTGGTGTGCCGTAGCGGGATGTTGGGGCGAAATAGCCTGTTACTTGATAGCCCCAGGAACCGTCGAAGGGATGTTCGGCAATGGGCAACATTTCGATGTGGGTGAATCCTAAGTCTTTGACGTAGGGAATTAGCCGATCGGCCAATTCGCGGTAAGTCAAAAAGCGCGCGCCCGGATTCAGTTCCGAAACCGGCACTGCTGGTTGTATTTCTCCGTTTGGCAGTACGGCAGGTTCGGCTGTACCCGCGTGCAGCCAAGAACCGATGTGGCATTCGTAAACCGAAACCGGCTGCGTCAGTTGGTCTGTGTGCCGCCGCTGTTCGATCCAAGCGCTATCGTGCCAAGTGTAGGTATCTAAGTCGGTGACTATTGAGGCTGTTTTGGGCCGTACCTCTTGCTGGAAACCGTAGGGGTCGGACTTTTCGTAGGGATGTCCGTCTTGGTTTTTCACTTCGTATTTGTAGTGAGTTCCGTAGGATAGTCCCGGAATGAATAATTCCCAGATGCCGTTTTGGGATTTCCGCATTTGATGTTTGCGGCCGTCCCACAGGTTGAAATCTCCTAAGACTGAGACGTTACGGGCATTTGGAGCCCAAACTGCAAAATATACTCCTGTAATGCCGTCTACTTCGGTGAAGTGGGCTCCTAGTTTTTCGTAAATCCGGTGGTGGTTGCCTTCTGAGAATAGGTGAAGGTCAAATTCTGTGAGTTTGGGCGATCGAAAGGCGTAGGGGTCGTAGATAAAGCGTTCGTGTTCCCCTTCTTTGACTCGCAGTTGATAGTTTGCTAGTTCTGGGGTGTCGATCGTACATTCAAAAAAGTGATGGTGATGCTCTGATTTCATCGGGTATTCGGCCCTCGCTTCAGGCAAAACTACCGATACTGCTTCGGCATTCGGCAGATAAGCTCGGACGACCCAGACTTTTTTGCCATTTTCTTCGATCGCGTGGGGGCCTAGCACTTCAAATGGATCGTGGTGCTGATTCCAAACAATCCGGTCTATCTGTTCAAAGGGGACGGTCGCGGGCATAAAACTACTTACCTCAATCTTTTGACTAAATGGCGGCTTTCAAAACCTAGAGCGGAGCTGCACTTTACATTTGGATACATTTTTGATCGCTAATGCTACCACGCTTACTGCAACCCTTGCGCGCGCTCTTGCCTTGCTGGCGACCAAGCTGTGCTTTTACTGCTAAGGGCTAACATCTAAGTATAGAAATATTAAAACAAATTGAAAAATTTATATTTTTTAGATAATATCCTTGACTTTTTTTAACCTGTGTGATATAAAATTTTGGCAAATTATGGTTAATGTGCCAAACCAAGGTGGTCAAGGTGGGTGAGTTTGGCCGAGAACTCAATGTTGATTAATTAGTGGAATTTTCAGGCTGGGGCGATCGCCCGACAGGTATCTTCTCAAATCCCGGAGGCAGGGTTTCGCCGCAAACTTGGTGAATGTTGGCAATGCGCTCAAACAGCCAAGGATACTCAATCCGGTATTTAGGAATCAAAGCTAAAGGACTCAGCAGCGCGGCAGCAGTAATATCTGCCACGCTCAAGGAGTCGCCTACAAAATAGGAACCGTCTTGCCAGCGACGCTGCAACAGGCCTAAAGCAGCGCTCAGGCGCAACTCGGCGAGTTTTGCCGAAGCGTGGTTAATGCCGAACTGGCGGCGCGCCAACTGAATCACTAACTGGCTCAAAACAGACGGGTCGATTTCCTTGCCCGCACCGGCGCGAAACTCGTAGTAAACAAATCGAGTGGCAATGCCGATGCTTTCATCGAGCCAGTCTTCCAGCATCCAAGCCTCTGCTTGCAAACTCTCGTCTGCGGGCAACAGCGGCGTTGAAGGAAAACTAGACTCGATCCAATGCAAAATTTGCGTCGAATCTGCGATCGCCCCTGGTTGACCTTCAAGTTGAGGCAGCAGTACCGGCACTGTCCTCAAACCCCCCGTGAGAGGCTTGAGTTTCAAAACGTGCAGGCCCGGAGTCAAATTTTCTACTTGAAAGGGGATGCCCTTGTAACCCAGCGCTAAGCGGACTTTGCGGCAGTAAGGGGAGGTACTGAACTGTAGTAAAAGCATCTGACAAAAAATAACACCCAACTTGAGGCCTAGACTGATGAGATTGAAAAATGCGAAGAGCGAACCATTTTTCACCCTTGAGGCTAGGCCCGTTGGGGTTTTACTCCGCGATCGCCTAGTTAGGGCTTTTTAGGAGAGGGAGAAGCACCGCCTGCTGGAGGCTTGTCTGCCCCAGGAGACTTTTCAGCCCCAGGAGACTTTTCAGCGCCAGGAGTAGCCTTTGGACTTTCCTTTGGTGTTGCTGGAGCAGAAACAGGAGGAGGAGTAGTACCGCCACCAGGAGTGGGGCTAGCGCCACCGCCACTGCCGGCATCACCGCCGCAAGCGCCGAGGGCTGCTGCAATGCCAATTACCAAAGTCAAACGAATTAATCCCTTGTTCATAAACACTCCTTAACATTCAAAACCCATCGCAAGGAAGGGAATAGTGTACTTGAGAAACAATGCTGGCACGAATAGATCGACGATTCGCTCGTTGATTACAATACTGCATTTATTAATAAATTTCACATTGATTCTGGCGAACCGGCAAAAAATTCATTTTTTTGGCAAATCTAGAAGTCAAAGAGACCAGTGGTAGGATGGGTTGGTTGGTTTGTGAGGTATCTTTGGTAAGGATAACCGAGATTTCCAGAAATTGGCGATCGGCAACCGCAAAAACTCCTAACCTCACTCAAGCTGAAGCTGCCCTCTATACGTATTGGTGAACTCTGTCAGTAACCCAGCCCTAAACGGACTGAGCTTGTAAGAGAAATCGAGCAAGCTGTACTGACCAGCCTAAGTCTTAACTGACTACGTTATTTGGGTCACGACACTCCTTGAATGCGACGCTAGTTTTCCGCTCTGTCGTTGGTAGTTAAACAGTCTTAAGGTCACTGAGACAGTATTGCCAGCCTAACAAGCCCTTATAACATTGACCGACAAGCGAACATTACCCGGAAGGGATTAGGAGACAACCAGATCTCCACGGAGGGGCAACCATACCCCTCCAACCCCGAAAGGGGCAGATAAAGATTCAAGGCGATTGAAACCGCTCTTGGAGTTTTCCTCTCAGATCTAAAGATACTGAGTTTCCCACTTACCGAGTGTTTTTTATGACCGCTGCTATCAGATCCCCTGATTCTCCTCGTCGCTCCCGATCGACCGGCAAGCCCACCACAGACGCCGCCAAAAGCAAAGTTACTTCTATTGCCCGAGCTAGACGGGCAAAAACTGGGCCCCAATTGCCTAACTACTCCCCAGCGGACGAACAGGCCAAACCTCGCGCGCAAGGATCGGTGCTGAAAGTGATGCCCGATCGCCAGTCGCATCCGATGTGGCTGCGATCGCTCCTGCGGGTGGAGCGCGCCTCCTGGGCCGCATTGGTGCTGCTGTTGGGCGGCGCTCTGACTCTCTACGGTTTGACTGTTTACGGCGAGCAGCGCTGGAGTCAAGAGTATCAAAAGCTGGAAACTCTGCGCCGGGGCGAACAGCAGTTGAGTGCTGCTAGCGAAGTCTTGAAACACCAACTTGCTAAAGAAGCTGAAAATCCAGAAACCGGTTTGGCTGCACAGAAGCCTGCGGACACGATTTTCTTGCGCCCGGCCCCGGAAAACCGATCGCCCGGTGCGGCGGCACCAAACTCTGAAGAACCTGCTCTCAAGAAGCGATCGGGTGGGGAAACGCCGCTGGGCTATTGAGGCAATGTCGATTTGAGATTTGAGATTTTAGATTTTAGATTGACTCGCAGCGCCGTGAATCTGGAGGCTTGAATCTTGAGTCTAAAATTTGGGGATGCACAAACATTGTCTGTCGGAACTGCGGTGCCCGTTTTTGGGCAATGTCAACGCGGAGAGGGCCCTCTTGGGGATGTGTCCGAGGGTCTTGCTTCGGGTTTGATTTTTGTGAAAGTGCCGATCGATTTTGGCCCTACCTACCCTCGGTTAAAGTTTTCAAATATTATTTGAAAATAATAAAGAGAAGTTCAAAAAAATAATGCTACAGTAAGCAGCAAATCCCAATTTAATATTTATAAATTATTCGCAATTCTTCAATTATTCAATTCATAAATCTAAAATCTAAAATCTAAAATCTAAAATGGTAGAACTTGTCGGTAAATTTAGAATGCTATGAGCTACGATCCCCGTTTTGACCGCTACAGATCGCCGAATTTTAAACGTCCAAAAGCGTCGAGCGATTCCCTACGGGATAGCTACGCTTCACGCACTTGGTGGGGCAAACCAGTCAAACCCAGAGTTGCGGCTACGGCTAGCAGCCCGCCTCGACCACCCCTGGAGCGTTTAAAACGCAACAAGTTCCGCTTGTGGGTTGTGTGGGTGGTGTTGATGCTCGGGGGGCTGGGGCTGGCTGTAAATTTGTTTTATTTGCAGGTGACGCGAGCTCCGGCGCTACGCAAACAGGCTCTTCAGCAGCAAACTCTCAAAACGAAGCCGTTTGTGCCGAGACGCCCGATCGTCGATCGCACGGGAAATGTGTTGGCGATCGACAGACAGGTGTACACTCTCTACGCTCACCCGAAGTTGTTCAAGCACTCGAAGGCGGAGATTGCTGCTAAATTGGCTCCGATGTTGCCGATCGAAGTAGCCCCTGGCAATACGGCGGAAACTGAACTGCTGCGAAGGTTTAATCTGGCAGAAAGCGGTATTACGATTGCTAGTTCTTTGGCTCAAGAGGTTGCCGATCGCGTGGGGCAGATGCAAATTAAAGATAGTCCTGTGGATGGGCTGGAGTTGGTGCGGCAGCAGCAGCGTTTTTACCCGCAGCAGGAGTTGGCGGCGGATGTTCTGGGTTATGTGGATGGGGAACGGAAGGGACAGGCGGGGGTGGAATACAGCCAGCAGAATTTGCTGGAACGATCGATGCCGTCGATTCAGTTTAGTAAGTCGATCGACGGACATTGGCTTCCCGATCGACTGACGGCGGGTTTTGTGCAGCTTGATGACTTGAAATTGCAATTGACGATCGACAGTCGCTTGCAGCGGGCGGCCCGGATTGCTCTGAAGGAGAAAATGCTGAAACACGAGGCGAAGCGGGGCGCGGTGATTGTGATGGATGCCCGAAACGGCGAGTTGCTGTCGGTGGTGGCTGAACCTTCCTACGATCCGAATCAATATTTTAATTTCGATTTGTCGCGCTATAAAAATTGGGCTGTAACTGATGTTTATGAGCCTGGTTCGACTTTTAAACCGATTAATGTGGCGATCGCCCTGGAAGCCGGTGCGGTCAAACCTAACACTGTGTTTAACGACGAAGGTCGGATTTATATGGATATCTGGACTATCCAAAATTCCGATTACAAACAAGCAGGCGCCCGCGGCCCTTCGACTGTTACGGAGATTTTGAAACATTCTAGTAATGTGGGGATGGTTCACATAATGAACACGATGAAATCTTCTCTTTACTATCAAGCTTTAGAAAAATTGGGACTGGGACAAACTGCGGGTACAGATTTGCCTTTTGAAGTAACGAGTCAGCTTAAAAATCGAGAGCAATTTATCAATTCTCCGGTGGAAGTTGCTACTACTGCTTTTGGTCAAGGTTTTTCTATTACTCCGATGCAGTTGGTGCAGCTTAATGGGGCTTTGGCTAACGGTGGCAAGTTGGTAACTCCTCATGTTGTGCGGGGACTTTTCGATCGCGAAGGTCAACCTTTTTGGAAGCTGCCGAGGGCTGTTCCGAAGCAGGTTTTTTCGCCACAAACTACCAAGAAGGTTTTGGAAATGATGGAAACTGTGGTGGATGGTGGTACGGGGAAAGCTGCACAAATTCCTGGGTATCGGATTGCTGGGAAAACGGGGACGGCTCAAAAAGCTAGTGCTGGTAGGGGTTATTCTGATAAGGCGATTATTACTAGCTTTGTGGGGATCATGCCTGTGGAGGCTCCTCGGTATGTGGTGCTGGCGGTGATTGATGAGCCTAAGGGTGGTGGTACGGGGGGAGTTGTGGCGGCGCCGATTGTGGAGTCGGTGATGGAGGCGCTGATTAATATTGAGAAGATTGCGCCGAGTAAGAAATAGGAAGGGCAGCTTAACTGGAGGTTCATTTCTTGGGTACGTAGTTGCGCTTCAGCGCTCTTTAGTATGCTGAGGAATGAGAATTAAATAACTTACAATTGGGAGAATCTCAGTTTTGCAAGAAGCATTTTTTATCTTCCGTGCTGTCCCCGCTCGCGTGCTTGTACAAGCACGCGAGCGGGGACGCTCGCACTGTAAATGCAAAACAAAACTGAGATGCTCCCTTACAATTTTTATGCTTCTTGTGGGATGGGCGTCCCGCCCGTCCAGAAAGGGTTCCCGAGCGTCCCGCCCACCCCACAAACTTCTGTAAATTATTTAATTCGCAATCCTTAGAGCGCTGAAGCGCAACTACGTACCTACTGTTTGTGTTGAGCAACCAGAAATATCGGAAGAAACCGGGTTTCAGGGGTTACGACTCGATGTCAATAACAATATCTTCCGTATTTATTGGGTTTTTTTTGTCTTTGGGAGGTGCGTTGATGTCCTATAAGTGTGGAAATAATAACGCATCGATCGCCACTTTGAAGATTAGGATGGGATAGTGTTAGGGTTCCTTTTGCTCCAACACTTGTACAGTCATCATTCCTGTCACTGAGGACGGGGCAACCTTTAAAATTGAACATGGCTCGCCAGACTGTTCCATTTTTTTTTATTTTATTTGTGTTCTCATTGACTTTATCGAAAGTTGTATCATGTTCATTTATCTGAATATCTGGCTCTAAGCTTTTCCATTGGTTGGCTGGTACTTGGGCTGGTGTAATCTCGGCTTTGTGGACTGCTACTTGTAGGTTTTCTCCTACTTGCTTGAAGCTGGATTGCCATGCAATTTTGTCGCGTTTGGCGTTGCTTTGGGCAAGTTCCATTGCCCAATAAGCCCGATCGACTGATACCTTCAAACGCTGGTTGTTGATGAACATTAGCCAAGAGGGGCTGGCGATCGCACAAAATATCCCCAGTATTGCGATAATTATCAATGTCTCAAGCATTGTAAAACCGGCGTTAGGTGCTGTGGATCTGCGTTTGGGGGTTTTATTTGTTGACACGTAAGTACACTCAGTGATTTTTTGTTTAAAAAAAATAGCTGGAAGGCTCTATTTTTGTTGGGAGTATTTTAACTTTGAGCGTGGTTACTGTATAGGTCGCTTAAATAAAATTTACATAAAAAATTAGGATCTGGTAGGGGCGGTGTGGATGAGGATCGCCCTTTGGGAGAAATTGCGGGTATTGATGCGATCGCCCGCTGTGGATGAGAGCTTGCGGGGCTGCTAAATTTGCGATCGTACTAATGCTCGAAAGGCTTTCATCGCGACGTTTCTGCCGGCTGTTTTGCTTTGTTCGATATACTGGGGGACGAGATGGGCGATCGGTATGCCTCTAATCATTAATTTATTGGACAAGACTGGACAATGCGTACATGGCGATCCATAATACTAATATGGCAAAGTACGTGAAACCA
>NZ_JAEQCT010000093.1:0-58467 GCF_020738205.1 Microcoleus sp. PH2017_24_DOB_U_A | reverse complement strand
TTATTCCTGTAGTTTTAGGACTGTGGACTAAAATTACTAACGTAGATGTCTAACATTGACTACTTTTGGGTAGCTTTGTCCATGTTTTTACGAGCGGTAAATTCACTTAAGGAATAAGAATTAAATAACTTACAATTTTTATTCTTCTTGTGGGATGGGCGTCCCGCCCGTCCTTTCTGGACGGGCGGGACGCCCATCCCACAAATATGTGTAAATTATTTAATTCGCGATCCTAAATGAAACGTAAAATACAGCTTGCACTCAAGCTGGCTCTGTTGCTCTTCTTCCTTCCTTTTAGATTAAGTGAACTGTTTGATGCCTTCTTCCTTCTTCATTCTGCTTGGTGGCGTTCTTGCAAGTAATTTTGCGACAGGGGAGTCCGTACCGCCGGCAGTAACTCTTCTGGTTTCGTGCCTCGTTGCTGTGAGTGCCGCCACCCAAACAAGCCAGCACTCACAGCAACGGGGAACAAGCAAAGCATCACTACCAGACATTTTTGCAATCCCGATTGTTTGAACGATTTCGGAGTCGGTGTAGTTACCCGAGTTGCTTGGATCGCCGCCGACTCAGAATTAGGAATAGAGTTCGGTGAATTAGCAGCAGAAGACCGATCGCTCTGGTGAACCCAATCCCTGCGATCTTTTAATTGGTCGGGAAAATATTCCCAGACTTCGCCGTCATCTGTGTCTGACTCCTGCGGTTGATTGGCTGCGGTTGGCGGGTATGGGGCGATCGTCGAGAGTGCAGGCGGCGCCTTCCATTCTGTACCCCCTCCCGCCGACGGCGTTCCCGGTAGGATTAAATTTGGCACCGGAGAACCGGATGGGCCGCTTTGGGCTGGGGCGCCCGTCAGATAGCCGTCAAAGTCCGGGTGCTGGTAGAGAATCGGCAAAGCCCAGTATAACTGGTGAGAACCGTAGGCAGAAATTAGTCCCGCCCTGGCCCGACTCAGGCTGAGATCGACTGGATAGCCTTGATTCAGGTTGCGGTAAAACAGTCGCGTCAGAGTTAGGGCTACATCGTCGGGAATGCTTTCTGCCATTGCTAGCACTGCCGGAATGCCCCGCTTGATTAAGGCTGCGGTTAAATTGCGTTCCGAACTGTCCTCGCCGATGTCTGAGGGGTCGCCGTAGGCCCCGCGGCAGGAATTGAACACGGCCATCTGAATGCCGTTGTTAACCAGCAATCCGGCTAAGTCGTCGCCGCTCAAGGTTTCGGTTAACCCGGTGCGGCTGCTGACTAGGTAGAGTTCGCCACCTCTGGAACCTAAGTTGCTGTGGCCTGCGTAGTGCAAGACTTGGTAGTGTCCTTGTTCTAGGGCTTGAGTAAGCTGTTCTCGATCGGGCTGTTCGAGAATCGTCAGTTGAATTTCGGAGTGTGGGCCGTTTTTGAGGGGATTAGCGCTCCGGTTTTGCAGTTCTTGTTGCAAGTGGAGCGCTTCTCGTTTGAGCTGCAAGCTGTCTCGATCGCTCGGAGAGGCGATCGCCACTAAAATTTTTAGCGGGCCGCTGCTGGGTACCACCCGGGTTTGTTTGAACAAACTTGTACCTGGTTGGTAGCGGGAAAACACGACATCGGTGCCGGTTGCTAAAGGGCGATCGCCCGCGTGCAGCACTTCCCACGGCAGCCGCGGCAAGTGCCTGCCTTTGAGTCCCAGGCGCAGTTGCAGCACTTCTCGGCGGTGCTGGGCGATGCCTTGAGCGCAAGTCCAGCTATCGCGCAAGTTTCCTTGAAACAGTCCGCTGTATAATTGTTGCCCCAGGGCTACTAAATTCGGCGCTGAGTTTTTTGTCGATCGCCCTGTGCGACCGGCAGCACCAGTTCCTTGGAACACGCCCACCATCGGGTCATTCATCAGTTGAGCAGACAGTGCCAGCCATTGGTCGATCGGCCAGCGGACTTGTTGCTCTGCTAAGGGTACACCGGGTGCAACCTTTTCTGTCCGCACTAGATATTCGTCGTCCCCAACTGGGGTGACTGAGAGTTTAAATTCTTGGCTCACCAATTTAGCGCCCCCCCGCCTCAAGTCTGAATGTGCCTGCGTTTTTGCAGCTAGCAATCGCGATCGGCCAACTAATTTTTACTCTTTCAATCAAAGTTTCTGAATGCGCTTCCCCCGATCGGGCGATCGCTGGGATCAAATATATTTGTTCAAACACTTTGAGGCTATAAAACTTGTACTTTAATAACAGTTTATTAGTTTTGATTGCCCTATGGCTTGGTGAAAGCCGAATTTTCTCCAATCTTGCTATTTTGAACATTTTGCACCTCTACCGCAGACCCCTTTACATTCGTCGGAAACTTGAGTTTGTCATTGCTCAGTAAAGTTAAATAGGAGGCACTTTACCAGGCGGATCTCTAGTTCTTATTAAGATTACTTCAGCTATCGCCCACCTGTTTCAGGGCAATATCGCAGGCAATTTTGAGTAAATTTTTGGCGGTAGCGATCGATCGCTGTGTCCTCACCACTTATCCTCTACCATCAACCCCCCATTTCAAATCTTGATTTTGTGTCAATTAATGAATTGGTCAGCCGGCGAGTCCTCATCCGTAAGCCCTGAGTCCTCATCCATAAGCCCTGAGCGGCGATCGCTAATCGATAGAGCGACCCTCTAAAATTCCTCATCGATTATTGCTAATTTACCGCTTCTATGTTAATGTTATTTTTTTGTTTAACTGTCTTAATCTAGCTAAAGTGAAGCAGGAAAAATAAAGTCAAGTGTCCGAGAAGTTTTCAGAATACAACTGCTATCGAATATTCCAGCCCTTTCCAGCAACCAGGATTTTTCTCATCTAGAGGACTGAGCCTCATCCAGCCTCTTTTTCGGTGAAATATTGGGAAAAGGCAACCATAAACTTACAAATAAACCGGGTTTATCGTGTCCACCACGGGTCATTTGCGCTCAAAATGCCGATCGAGCTTGTAATTTTAACCAAAAACAATGCCACTTTTCAGTTGACAGTTGACTGTTGACAGTTGACTGTTGACCGCTTGAGGGCTACCTCTCCATAAAAGGAAGAGGATTGAAACAGTGAAGAATTTTGTTTTATTTCCCCCTAAAAGGAGGAGGCTTTAAACCCATTCTTCTTGGCAAAAATTAATGCAATTGTAGGCAAGGTTCAAGACAATACAAAATCTGTCATTACTAATCTCAAATTTAAAATCTCAAACCTAAAATCGTATAAATTATGTGTTTATTGCTATGTGTTATAGAATTTTACAAGAAAGAATTAGTCGAAAGCCGGAACCCGGAGCGGGAGAAATTAAAATCAGGCTATTCATTACTCCAATACTCGGACTTTTCGGTAGAGGCCGCTCTCAAACTGTCAACTGTCAACTGTCAACTGTCAACTGTTGAAAATCTGTATTGAGCCAGATATTATTGGGCAGAATTGCTATTTTGTTCTAAAATACAAAATCTTATCAGTTCGCGAGGCTGGCTCGAATTCAGATAAACTTATACGACAGAAAATTAAAACAAATATTTGCCGGGGCGAATCATCTAATTTATTTATTAATCATCGGGAACTAAAATTAGGAGCGTACAGTCACTGGCAAAAGAGATGCAAATCCTAAGTCAGGGAAGGATTTGTCAGAGCTGGGAGTGTTACAAAAAGTTAAGGCAACTAGGCTCGATCGCAGGAAAAGCAAGGTAAAATTTGGGTAATAAAGGTTTTGGGTAGTTATGTGGGAGTTGTCAGTTGCGAGTTTACATTCTGCAAATCCACTGTAGAAATTACGTAGAAAATCTACAATCCGGCCCATTTAGGCGCGGCTTACTGTAGAAATTACGGATAACATCAAAAGCGAGTTGCGCTCCGGCGCAGGACTTGGGGTGTATGTCGCGGCTTAATTATTTGGGGTGGGCAATTGCAGAATATACAACTCGCAACGGATGGAAATAACCCCTTGCAGTTTAAATAAATAGCATCTATAAACAGAAAGGTAGGACATCAGCCGCTCTAACAGGCGAAAGTATGAAGTTGTAAAATTATGCTTCTGCTACATCCTCCTTGCTGATAAACTGACTCAAAGAAACTCAGCCCTTTTGTGGAAATATCAAAGATGAAAGAAGAAATGTTGGAAAATGTATCGGGAACACTTTTTCCAGATCGAGATGAAACAGAAATTTCTGACCTAAAAAAAACCACTTTGTTTTCACAGATCGCCCTGGATGATGAGCAGCCAAAACTCGTGTTTTCCCCCAGCGAGCTCGATCGACTCGCCGATTTTCGGGATGCTAGTGCTATCAATTCCGATAGCGGGTTAGGCAAGTTAGTTGACAATGCGATCGCACAAAACAGCGGCATCACTAGCGGCAAAGTTCCGAATCCGCCTAAGGACGAATCCCCCAAAGTTACTGATGATAGCAGCAAAATTCCTGAATTGAGCGGTGTACCCGAAGAAGGTGCGGGCGACAAAAAAGACAAAGACAAAAAAGATGACAGCGGTAGCGATCCGCAGACGATCGAAGGTACCGATGGCGATGACATAATTGTTGCCACGGGCGCTAACCAGTCGCTCTACGGCAAAAGAGGCAAAGACAAACTCAAAGGAAAGAGTGGCAAAAATAAACTCTATGGAGGCAAAGACGGCGACGATTGCGAGGGCGGCGATGGCGATGACGAAATAAGAGGCGATCGCGGCGACGACAAGTGCGACGGCGGCGAAGGCAACGATACCCTCTACGGCGGCAAAGACAACGACACTCTTTCTGGTGGCACCGGCAACGATACCTGCAAAGGCGATGACGGCGATGACTGGGTACACGGCAACGACGGCAAGGATGACGTTGACGGCGGCAGCGGCAGTGATACCGTCTACGGCGGCAAAGGCGACGACACCTGCAATGGTGGCGAAGGCAACGATACTGTCAGGGGCGATCGGGGTAACGACAACGTTAACGGCGGCGAAGGCAATGACACCGTTAACGGTGGCAAAGATAACGATACCGTCATCGGCGGTGCTGGCAATGACGATTGCAGCGGCGACGACGGCGACGACACCGTAATGGGAGGCAGCGGCGACGACACCACAACAGGTGGTGCCGGCAACGACAACGTTAGCGGCGACGAAGGCGACGACAGCGTTGTCGGCGGCGACGGCAAAGATACCTTGATCGGTGGCGAAGGCAACGACGCTTGCAGCGGCGACGAAGGCGACGACAGCGTTGTCGGTGGCGCCGGTGACGACACCGTGATGGGCGGTACTGGCAACGATACCCTCGTTACTGGCGACGGCAATGACATGGCAGACGGCGGCGATGGCGACGACAGCGTTGTCGGCGGCGGATCTGGCAACGATACGCTGATGGGTAATGCTGGCAACGATACGATCGTTGGCGGTACTGGCAACCATACCTGTAGCGGCGGTGCTGGAAATGACGTTTTTGTCATGGATATGGGTAACAATACCACTCCCGGAAGTTCCGTCATCACTGACTACGCAGACGGCTTCGACAAGTTTCTACTGTCTGGCAGCTTGAACTTTAGCAGCTTGTTGTTTGTACAAGTCGGCCTCAATACCGAAATTCGACTCAGCAGCAATCAGTTGGTGCTGGCACTATTGTTGAATGTTAGCGCCACGATTCTCAATGCTGGCGACTTTTTGGGAGTTAATGGTAGCTCTCCAAGCCCAAGCCCAACTCCAACTCCAACCCCAAGTCGAATAGTTAGTACCCCTCCGCGATCGCAAGCCAACAAAACACTCACTGTCGGTTCCGACGGCTTGCCACAAACTATTACTGGTGACTTGTTGAAGTTTGTCGATAACGAGCAAAGTGCTAGCGAAACAGTCTTTAAGTTAACGGAGCTCCCTGATGCTAAAACCGGGAAACTATTCTTTAAGGGAGTAGAGGTAACACAAGTCGGTTTGAGCTTCACTCAAGTAGACATTAGCCTCAATTTGTTAACTTTCCAAGCTGTAAAAGGTTTTAGCGGTGCGGCTAGTTTTGGTTTTGAAGTAAGCGACGGCAGAAATATTGTCACCAGCCAACGTTTTAGCTTCAATGTCGAGCAAAATATCTTTAATTTTGCTGGCAATACAACTCCTCAAGTGATTGTCGGTTCGCTCACGCTAGATAACGACATCGAAGGCGGCGACGGCGACGATACCATTACAGGCGGTAACAAGACCAACAAAATTAAAGCAAACAAAGGCAAGGACAAAATTAAAGGTGGCGATGGCGGCGATAACGATATCGACGGCGGCGATGGCGATGACGAGATCGAAGGTGGTAAAGGCAAAAACAAAATTAAAGGAGGTAACGGCAAAAACAAAATTAAAGGTGGCGATGGCGGCGATAACGAGATCGAAGGTGGCGATGACGATGACGAGATCGAAGGTGGTAAAGGCAAAAACAAAATCAAAGGAGGTAAAGGCAAAAACAAAATCAAAGGCGGTGATGGTGAGAATGATATCGAAGGTGGCGATGACGATGACGATATCATCGGTGGTAAAGGCAAAAACAAAATCAAAGGAGGTAAAGGCAAAAACAAAATCAAAGGCGGTGATGGCGATAATGATATCGAAGGTGGCGATGACGATGACGATATCGAAGGTGGTAAAGGCAAAAACAAACTCATCGGCGGTATTGGCAATGACAAAATTAAAGGCGGCGATGGCGAGAATGAGATCGACGGTGGCGAAGGAACCAATACTCTAATTGGAGGCGCTGGTAAGAATCGCTTTATTTACAAAGTTTCCCGCGAAAAGATTAAAACAGTTCTAGATGCTGACTTAATTACTGACTTTAAGGCTGATGAAGATCTCTTAGAGTTGTCTGCCGCAGCTTTTGGCAATCTCAGCCTTACCAGCTTGACTCGACTGGCGATTACGGCTACTTCTACTGTTGGATCGATCGGCAGTTCTAACTTACTCGACTTCAGCGCCGATATCACCGTTACCAGCATCGCCACTTTGCAAGCGCGGTTTGCAGCTTTGGGCGGCAACAGTGACGCACCTACTTTCTGTCAGTTTACAGATGCCGAAACTAACCGTTCCGTGCTGGTATTTGCTGTTGGGGCGCGCTTTGAAATTGTCACCAGTTTCTCGCTGAAATTTAGCCTGCAAATCAGGAACTTTGTCTTCAGCGGCCCGCAACTAAATGTTCCTGTCGGTACTTCCGGCCCTGACAATTTAAACTTCGGCACTTATCCGGCCGCAGTTAATTTCAAGGCTTTGGCTGGCGATGACAACATTGTCGGCAGCAACTTTAACGATACCATCGACGGCGGTGACGGCAACGATACCATCACCGGCGGCCTCGGTGCTGATGTCCTCAGCGGTGGCAGTGGCACAGATCTGTTTGTTTACAACACAACTAAAGAAGGTGGCGATAAAATTGCTGATTTCAAATCTGGAACAGATAAATTCCAGTTTGTATCGAGCGAATTCGGCAATGTGACTACTACTAACTTTGACGGTGTTAGCGGTTCAACTCCTGACATTACCGGCAAAGAGTTAGTCATTTTCACTGGCGGAACCTATGCCAGTCTCGAAGCGGCACAAGCTAAGGCTACAGGAAGTTCTACAACTCCTGGTTTCTTCGCATATAACAATGCTGCGAACGAAACGGTGTTGGTGTTTGACTCTAACGGTACAGCACCAGGCGGTTTCACAACTGTTGCGAATCTGGGTACTGCGGCGGGGACTTTGGGCACAGCAGACTTTGTGTTTACTGGTGCGATCGCAACTTCTCCGACTGGTACTTCTACAAATTCCGGCAGCATTGTAGATTTAACTGCTGCTGGGAATACCTATCCGAGTGCGAGCAATAATTTCGGTTCAGGTGTTGGCGGTTACAACTTCAGCACACCCGTCTTATTTACCGGAGATGCGAAGGCTAACAATGTCACTGGTACTCAATTTGCTGACATCTTCAGCGGTGGTAGCGGTGCAGATATTCTGACTGGCGGCAGTGGTGCAGATATCTTTGTTTACAATTCTCCCGGTGAAGGCGGTGATACGATTACTGACTTTGCCTTTGGGGTTGACAAATTCAAGTTTGTCAGTGGTGCTTTCGGGAATTTGACTACTACTAACTTTGACGGTGTGACGGGTTCAACTCCTGACATTACTGGCAAAGAGTTAGTGATTTTCACCGGCGGGAATTATTCGACTGTGGAAGCGGCGCAAGCTAAGGCTTTGGGCGGTTCTACAACTCCTGGTTTCTTCGTATATACGAATACGAACAGCGAGACGGTGTTGGTGTTTGACTCGAACGGTACAGCGGCAGGCGGTTTCACAACTGTTGCGAATCTGGGTACGGCTGCGGGAACTTTGGGCACAGCAGACTTCTTGTTTACTGGTGCGACTGGTTCTGCTCCGACTGGTACTTCTACCAACTCAGGTAGCGTTGTTGATTTAATTGCTAATCCGGGTACTTTCCCGACAACTGGAGTTTACAACTTCGGTTCTGGTGCGGGCGGTTACAACTTTACCACTCCTGTCTTGTTTACTGGCAATTCAACTGTGGCGAATAACGTTACTGGTACTGAGTTGGCTGATATCCTCAACGGTGGTGGCGGTGCAGATACGATCGCTGGTGGCGGCGGTGCAGATACTATCACCGGTGGTGCCGGTGTAGATATTTTGACTGGCGGTTCTGGTGCAGATATCTTTGCTTTCAAGGCTCCCGGCGACGGCCCGGATACGATTACTGACTTTACCTTCGGAACTGACAAATTGCAGTTTGCTGCGAACGCTTTCGGCAATTTGACTTCTACGAATTTTGTCAGTGCGAGCGGTTCAAATCCTGACATTACTGGCAAACAATTGGTGATTTTCACCGGTGCCAATTATTCGACTGTGGAGGCGGCTCAAGCTAAGGCTGTGGGTGGTTCTACAACTCCTGGTTTCTTCGTATATACGAATACGAACAGCGAGACGGTGTTGGTGTTTGACTCGAATGGTACAGCGGCAGGTGGTTTCACAACTGTTGCTAATTTGGGTACGGCTGCGGGGACTTTGGGCACAGCAGACTTTGTGTTCACAGGGACGATCGTTGCTTCTCCAACTACCCCTGCTCCGACTTCTGGTAGCATTGTCAATTTAGTGACTAATCCGGGTACTTTCCCGACAACTGGAGTTTACAACTTCGGTTCTGGTGCGGGCGGTTATAACTTTACCACTCCTGTCTTGTTTACTGGCAATTCAACTGTGGCGAATAACGTCACTGGTACTGAGTTCTCCGATATTTTGAACGGTGGTTCCGGTGCTGATATCTTCAACGGTGGGGCTGGTAATGACAGCATCTCCGGTGGTGCTGGTAATGACAGCATCTCCGGTGGTGCTGGTAATGACACTTTAATCGGCGGTTTGGGAACAAATGCTCTCAGCGGTGGATTGGGTTCTGATGTGTTTGTGTTCACCGGAACTACTGCTGGTGGCGGGGATATCATTACGGATTACAGCATTGTTGATGATGTAATTAACATTGACAAGATTGCTTTTGCCGGGTTGGGTTCGGGGCCTTTGGGTGTGAATTTCTACCGGTACAGCAGCACTGTTGCTACTGTAAGCGCGATCGAGTCATCCTTGACTTCGCCGTCGATTATTGCTCTCTTCGATAGTGCAGCTAATACTACTAAGCTGTATTACGATAGCAACGGTTCGACGGTTGGTGGCAACAGTTTGTTTGCTACTGTCAATGTCAATTTGGGAGTTTCGGGTAATTCTGAATTGTTCTTGTTCTAAACGGCAAGAATTCTAATCTGAATATCAAGGGTATGCACGGGGATACAGCAATGCTGTATCCCAACAAGATAAGGACACGGCAATGCTGTGTCCTTGTTTTGTTGTTGTTGATTTTCAAACAATTTAGTGGCTTTATTTTGGGTATGGAAACGGTACTACCCTGTCTTTTTTTGTGGTGTTGTTGATGGTGGATACGATCGCGCGATTGCCTTTTTGGGGATTTGTGCGATGGCTTACGCCCCGCTACGCTACGCCGGGATACCGATAAATTGGTAGGGGTGAAGCATTCGGGCGAGAATAGTTGATTCCCAACCTACCATCCAATACCCGAATGCTTCACCCAGCCCCCACAGACAAGTCATAATTACCAAATATTGGTCAACCCTTGATGCGCGAGAGTCAATGAATATTTCGCTTTTGGACAGAAAATCTTTGGTTTTTTGTTAAGGTTTGTCGCCAAAATGCGATCGCCCCTACGAGTAATTCGATCGACTTTTGGGGGAAATGTGCGATCGACTATTAGAAAATTAACTCTTCAACCCACGGAGGTGGGTTTGTCTGTGTAGACGCGGTTTCAACCGCCGTCTCTATTACTGTTGAATGATTTTGAATAATTGGTATTACCTCGTTTCCAACCGCTGCCGCCATTTGCTGCTAATAACATCGATCGCAGTCACGACAACTAACAATACCAACATCATCGTAGTAGCCTTATTGTATTCAAAAGCTCGAATATAATTGACTAATTCAAAACCAATACCGCCGGCGCCCACCACACCCAACACCGAAGCCGCCCGAATGTTGTATTCAAACATCCACAGCGTGTAACCCAACGCTAGCGGCAACACCTGGGGGAAAATGCCGTATTGGGCAACTTGCAGCCAAGATGCACCCGCCACTTGCAACGATTCGATCGATCGCGCTTCCACAGACTCGATCGCCTCCTGATAAAATTTAGCAAGATAACCTATAGTATAAATTCCCAAAGCCAAAGTACCAGCAGGCGCGCCCAAACCAGTCGCGGATACAAACAGCAATCCCAGGACAATTGAAGGAACCGATCTCACCGCATTTTGCAATAAATTAGCTAGCCATTGCAACCACTTTGGTGCTATATTGTGGGCGCTGCAAATCGCAATCGGTACGGAAAAAATTGCGCCGATAGTCGTTCCCCACAAGGACATTTGAACTGTTTCGATTAAGGCATTAATTGCAACATCTATAATTTCGAGATTTGGGGGCCACAAGCGGGACATAAAATCTGTCATGTATGGCCAACTGCTAGCCAATGTTGTGGCATCTATTTCTAATCCCTGCAAGGCCCAGCCATAAATTACAATTAAGATTGTTGTAATACCTGGGGTTTTAATCAAGCTATATTTTTTTGAGAAGTTAGTTGATTTTTTTTCGATCATTTCAGTTGGTTTTAAGATTTATGTACGGCTATTTTTTTTGTTTGATGAAGGGGCTTTTTTTGTGAACCGCAGAGGGCGCAGAGAACACAGAGGAAGAGGGGAGAAGAGGGGAGTTCACACTGCTAGTTTGGGCGGTGTTAGTTTGCTGAATTTGTCGGACAGGTTGTGACATTTGCCATCATAGACTATCTGACCGGCATCTAGGACGATCGCTCTTTCTGGATATCTGCTTGCCATTCCTAAGTCGTGCAATACTACAACTACTGTCATCCCTTGTTCGCGGTGCAGTTTAGCGAGGATTTCCATTACTTGTTGGGCGGCGATTACGTCTAATCCGGTGGTGGGTTCGTCTGCTAGTAAAATCTGGGGAGATTGGATGAGGGCGCGGGCGATCGCCACTTTTTGCTGTTGTCCGCCGCTGAGTTGTCCAGTTTTTTGGTATGCTAGGTCTTGCAGTCCGAAGTTTGCCAGTAATTCAAAAGCTCGATCGCGCTTTTGCTTAGGAAAACCCCACAGAGTCTCCCAAGTATTCAATCCTCCCAAGCAACCACACAGCACATTGTCGATCGCAGGTAGCTGTTTAATCAATCCGCCGCCTTGAAAAATCAAGCCAATATCGCGCCGAATTCGCCTCAATGTGCGCGGAGTTATTACTGTATCGTTAATTCTAATTTCTCCGGTTTTGACGGGAACTAATCCGACAAATGAACGCAAAAGTGTGGATTTTCCTGCACCGTTTAAACCCAGCAGCGCTACAAATTCGCCCTGTTTTATTTTGCAATCAATTCCGTTCAAAATCGGGCGTTTTAGCGAAGTTGAATAAGCTGTTTCTATTTTACTGCATTCGATAGTCATAATAAGAAGGAAGAGGGAAGAGGGAAGAAGGAAGAGGGAAGATTTTTTAATTGTCTTCGCGCGAGAATGAGTAAGAGATACACATAAAAATTTTAGTTTAGCTGACTTTTAATTGGCTGTATTAACTTGGTAAATATTTGTTGATAAACTTTGCCCTTAATATAATTTACGATCTAACTGTTACAATAAAATAGGTTTGTAGTGAGGACTTTAGTCCTTCTTTTTCTGAGGACTAAAGTCCTCACTACGAACCTTTGTTTTACTGTGTAAGGATTTTTGTCCGGCTTTTTTTGCGGACTAAAGTCCTCACTACGAACCTCTGTTTTAGTGTGTAAGGATTTTTGTCCGGCTTTTTTTGCGGACTGAAGTCCTCACTACGAACCTTTGTTTTATGGTTCGAGTTTAGCGCGCTGCAAAGCTTGGCGCAAGGTTGCCAAATGGCGCGCATGATCGACTTTTACTAATTTTTGGGAATTGTACAAACTGCGGAACAATTGATTGTTTGCAGGTTCGTTCATTTTCATGAAAGCATTGATCAGTTTTTCGCGCATCGGTGCCGGAATGCGATCGTCAATTACAATTCCGTGGGCTGGAACTCCTGGAATCTGCTGCAAAACTCGCAATTTCTTGCCTTCTTCTGCTGTAATCCAAGGCGGTAGTAAAGCGTATTCGGAAACTGCTGCGACTTCTGCTTGACCTCTTAAAACTGATTGCAAAGCGCTCCCGTAACCATCGCCGTAGGTAACATTTCCAAAGAAACTTTCGAGTCTATCCGGGCCTGAGACTAATCCTTGACCTACTAATTCTGAGACTGGGAAAATAAATCCCGAACCGGAAGTTCGAGAAGTGAAAGCCATTTTTTTACCCTTCAATTGTTCGAGGGTTTGCTTTGCTGAACCTTTGGGGCGCAGCGGACTATCTTGCCGCACTACAAATACAGAATCGTAGGTATTTCCGCCGGAATAATCGCTGCGAACTTCTGCTAAATACATCCGCGCTTTGGCTAATTGTTCTGCTTTTAATGCCGCGCGCCCTGCTACAAATGCGACATCTGCCCTGTCGGCCCTCAAAGCTTCTACAGCAGCGGTTTCGTCGCCGATGACTGCATCAATAGGAATTCCCATTTCTTTGGATAGTATTTGCGCTACTTGATTGGCTTTGTTTTGCAAGTCTGTAGCATCTCTGCGGTTGGCAAATACGATCCTAATGCGACTTATAGCTGCTTGTGCTGTTAAATCTCGCTCGCCCTTTGGTGCTGTTTGCGCGATCGCCTTCTGCCCAACTCCGACTGCATTCGCTGTCAAACCCGCTAGCAGCAACAATCCTGCGCTAGCGCTTGCTAGCACTTTAAACTTTGCATTCATCAATCGATCTCCTAACCTAACCTAAACTATTTGATAATTAATTGCAATAATCTTCAACTTATCCTACAACGCTTTTGGTAATTAGTTGCAATAGTCTATTGATAATTATTTCCGATATGTCATATCATCAAAATTGATTAAGCTTTGATTCTATGTATGATATAATGCCGCCCAAGCACCCCAGGCAGAAAAAAATATGACAGCCAACCTTACCGATAAAAATGCTTTGCAAGTCTGTTTTGCTGATGTGGAGGCGGCGGCAAAACGATTGCAGGGCAAAGCTTTCAAGACACCGGTGCTGACTTCGCAGACTGTAAACAAACAAACCCATTCTCAAGTATTTTTCAAGTGCGAGAATTTTCAAAGGACGGGTTCGTTTAAGTTTCGCGGTGCTTGTAATGCTTTGATGCAGCTATCTGAAGCCCAAAAACACAACGGAGTAGTGACTTTTTCTTCGGGAAATCACGCGCAGGCGATCGCCCTTGCCGCACAATTACTCTCAATTCCTGCTACTGTCGTAATGCCAGCAGACGCGCCCAAAGTCAAGCAGGAAGCGACTCGCGGCTACGGTGCCGAAATTGTTTTGTACGATCGCACTCGCAATTCCCGCGAAGATCTCACCGCCCAAATTGCGAGAGAACAACACTTGACAATTATTCCTCCTTATGATGACGCGCGAGTGATCGCGGGACAAGGTACGGCGGCGATGGAATTGATCGCAGAAGTTGGGGAGTTGGATTTGCTGCTGGTTTGCTGCGGCGGTGGAGGTTTATTGTCGGGATGTGCGATCGCAGCTAAAACTTTGTCTCCCCAGTGTAAAGTAATAGGGGTGGAACCCGAGCAAGCAGATGATGCCGCGCGATCGTTCCGCACCAAAACGCTGCAAACTGTTAGCAACCCAGATACGATCGCAGACGGCGCGCGCACACCTTCTTTGGGGAAATTAACTTTTCCTTTGGTGCTGCATTATGTGGACGATATGGCAACTGTTTCGGAAGCGCAAATTCGCAATACAATGTTTTTTATGTGGGAGCGGATGAAGATTGTTGTCGAGCCTACGGGAGTGTTAGCTGCGGCGGCTTTGCTGTCTGGAGTTGTGAAAGCAGAAAATAGCAGAGTTGGTGTAATTGTCAGCGGGGGAAATGTGGATATTAGAGAGGTCGATCGCTTTTTTTCGTAGATGGGGATACTTCTCTGATAAAATGCTCCCACAACAAACTTTGATATCACAGCACAATGTCTTCAGAAACAAACTCAGCAGCTCAATCGACAACTGGTGCAGATGCGATCGATGTGGCGATCGCCTCAGGAATCGATTTTGACGGCACTGCGATTCCGAAAGCAAAATTAGACCTGTACGAGAAAGTAATGGGATTAGAAGCCGGAAGACAGCGCAGCGGCGTGTCGAACACCATGCGATCGCGCATTGTCCGAATTGGAGTCAAACACCTGCCTCAAGCAGAACTCGATCCAATGCTAATTGCTGCCGACTTTGCACCGCTAAAAGACAAAGAAGTTGCGTTTTATTACGGCGGTAAATAGAGCGTATTTATATCATTTTCGGTTGCATTCCTTGGTATGGTGCGTCGTTGCGAGATTTTCAAGCTGATTCCTAGATTTTCAACAGTGACGCACCTTACGAGACTGCGAAACTTCTCCCAGATGTGCGCGATTTTTCTCAAAAACCTAATTTTTTGC
Organism: Microcoleus sp. PH2017_24_DOB_U_A; assembly: GCF_020738205.1. NCBI lineage: Bacteria > Bacillati > Cyanobacteriota > Cyanophyceae > Oscillatoriales > Microcoleaceae > Microcoleus > Microcoleus sp. PH2017_24_DOB_U_A. Next base: position 43,438 of record NZ_JAEQCT010000093.1, on the reverse strand, counting down.
ATTCAGGACTACTTTTGCAATCCCAAATTATCGATCGACCTCCCAACCCCTGCCGATTTTGCTTAAAATAGACATAACCCAAACTCATAACATCTGTCATGCAAAGCTATACCCTCGCAGAAGTATGTAATCCACAGGGGACAGTCTTTAACCGAGCTGCTGTGGAGCCAGTTTTACTCACAGATAAATCGCAGCCCAGCCACGTAATCATGTCCGCTGATGCCTATCAGGGCTTGATAGAGCGACTGATGGAATTAGAAGATATGCTTTTAGGTTCATCAGCAAAATCTGCTCTGAGTCAGTCTCAAATGGTTGGTACTAAAACCTTTGTAGAAACACTAAAACAACTGGCAAATGGCGAAACTTGATGGTTTACAAACAGTTCTCGACTTTCTCAAGGGTTTGCAACCTAAAATAGCGGCTCAAATTGCTAAAAAAGTGTTAGCGCTGAATGTCGATCCTTTACCTAATGATAGCAAGCAATTAATCGGATATCTGGGTTATTATCGGGTAGATAGTGGCGAGTATCGGATTATTTACAACTTTAATCCCGAAGAAGATTTGGTAGAAATTATTCTAGTTGGTAAGCGTAACGATGATGAAGTATACAAAAAATTAGAGCGCCTTTTCTAAAAAACTCATTCTCAGTGATGCTGCTCTAAATATTGGTAGGGTGCGTCGCTGCGAGATTTTCAAACTGATTCCTAAATTGTCAAGAGCGATGCACCCTACAATACTTTTTTGATAACTCCTATATTTCAACTAAGACGCAAGTATAACTGCAACTATGGCTAGCACAAGAGCGATAATTTGCGGGATTGTAATTGCTTCTTTCAGGAAGAAATATGATAGAAATACAGTAATTAGCGGGTACAGTGATGTAATGCTGATGACGCTGATAACTGGCCCGCTTTCAATGGATCTCAGAAAAATCACCGATGCTACAGTTCCGCAAACACCGATTAATAAAGCAAATACGATTCCTGTAATATTCCCCTCAAGACTCAAGTCTTTACTGCTGGCCAGAATAAATACTGTAGTTAAAATAGCGCCGATTGTTTCATAAACAAAAACTGTTTTATAGTCAATAGATTTAGTTGCTAACTTGCCAAAAAATCCCCAAAAGCCGTATAATAATGAACAAACGAGTGCATAGATTAACCAATTGGGTATTTTAACCATAGTTTCCAGAATTTAAGTAAGTTGTTTGGTGCTGGTTGTACTCGATTTGCGATCGCAGTTGATGAATTTTCGCTAATCGCCACCTGTACGGTTCTTAAATCTCCGGTTTCAAAGCACGTTCCATCAGCGATAAAACAGCTTGTTCGGGAGTAATTTTACCATTCAGCAAACGGTAAACTTGACTGGAAACAGGGACTTCAATCTCGCGCCGATCCGCCAAATCAATTAACACATTAGTAGTATTAACTCCCTCAGCAGTGCTCTGCAATTCCTGCAAAACTTCCTCCAAAGACTTACCTTTCGCCAATCCGAAACCAACCCGATAATTGCGCGACAAAGCACTATTGCAAGTAGCGAGTAAATCTCCCAAACCAGACAAACCATAAAAAGTTTCAGCGCGAGATCCCAAACGAACCCCTACCCGAATCATTTCCGGCAAGGCGCGAGTTAACAAAGCAGATTTAGCATTAGTTCCTAATTGTAAACCATCGCAAACACCAGCGGCGATCGCAAAAACATTCTTCAAAGTGCCCCCCAACTCAGTCCCCAAGGGATCTTGATTCACATAAACCCGAAAAATATCCGAACTGTAAATAGTTTGTACTTGCTTCGCCGCCGCTAAATCCAAACTCGCCGCTACCGTGGCAGCGGGTAATCCTCGCTGAATTTCTTCGGAAAGATTGGGGCCGGAAAGTACGACAATTGGATTATTAGGAAAGGCATTTTGCCAAATTTGAGATGGAGTGCGCGTCGTGGCGGGATCTAAACCTTTGGTGACAGTAACTATAATTGTACGGGGATTTGGATTTAAGGCAAGCAGGCGATCGACTGTTTCGCCAACTCCTTTCATCGAAACTGCCGAAACCACAACATCGGCGCCAGTTATAACCGATTCTAGACTAAAAGAACTGCGGCGCGACCACAAATTTACCCGATCGCCCTTTTTACCTCCCAGATTTGCCAGGGCCGAACCCCATGCACCTCCACCTAATATTGTCAATATTTTCATTGGTAATGGGTAATGGGTAATTGGTAATTGGTAATTGGTAATTGGGAATTGGGAATTGGGAATTGGTTATTTGGTTATTGTCACCAAAACATAACAACTGTCAACTGTCAACTGTCAACTGTCAACTGTCAAACGCGGCCGCAATCCATAATGACGGTAACGCCAATAATCGCGTAAAATGATATCGTGATCGAAACACAATTGCTCGGGAATCTGCCAAGACTCAAAAAGTTGTAAATTTTTAGCATCATCCGCAGCTTGAGGTTCCCCCGTTGCCGCAGCCAAGAATACAATACTAATAGTATGTTGTCGCGCGTCGCGATTTGGATCGGAATAAACGTAAAATTGCTCGATTAATTCTACATTCAAACTTGTTTCTTCTAAAGCTTCGCGTTTTGCCGCCGTTTCTACCGATTCCCCATAATCGACAAAGCCGCCGGGAATCGCCCAGCCGTAGGGAATATGCAGGCGTTCTATAAGTACGATCGGTCGCTGCGGGCGATCGACCAATTCGATGATAATATCAACTGTAGGAGCAGGATTTTTGTAAGTCATTCTGTTGGGAATTGGGCGAAGCGAAGCGGAGGGATTGAGAATTGGGCATTGAACTGGTTCCTAGGCAGAGCCTGGGAACCGATACCCAGAGGCTCTGCCTGGGGACGAGCATTCTTCCTTTTCTTGTTCCTGCTAAATCATGCTAAACCGCGAACTGGCACGCGCTGCCTCTGCAAAACTTCTGCATAAAGCTTTTCCAACTCAGTAATATTTTGACTGAGAGTGTAGCGCTCGATCGCCCGTTGGCGCGCTTTTTGGCCCAGCAGCATTCCAAACTCAGGATGATCGCAAAACAACGGCAGCAAAGTTAGTAACTGACTCCGCACCCGCTGAGTGTTCAAAACTATCCCCGCGCCTTCCTCCAACGCCTCGCCGTCAGCACCGGCATCCGTTGCCAAGCAAGCTAAACCGCAGGCCATCGCTTCCAGCAGCGACAGGGACAATCCCTCCACCAAAGAAGGCAGAATAAATACATCTGCACCGCGCAGAATTTCGATCCGGCGTTCCTCCTCGGCGACAAATCCGAGCCATACAATGCCGTCCTCTTCGCCGTAGGACAGTTGCAGCGAGGCGGCGAGGGGCCCGTCGCCTACGATCGCCAATACGTTGCCAGGGCCAAAATTACATTGTTTCCAGGCCTTCAGCAAAGCCTCAACATTTTTCTCGGGGGCAATGCGGCCTTGATATACAAATATGCGATCGGCTTTTAATTCCGACTTCAACCCCGAAGGCCCGGGCGAATACTTCTGGGCGTCTACGCCGTTGGGAATCACAGCTACCCGTTCTTCCGGCACTCCCAACTTCACCAAAATATCTCGCTGAATGTAAGAAAAGACGATCGTCGAGTCGTAGTTAGCCAAAAACGGAGCGTACAGTTGATACATCAGGTGTTGGGTTCCCGATGTCAAATTCCGCAATTTGCGATCGAACGGCGGGTGAAAAGTCGCCACCAAAGGCAAATTCAATTCCTGACAAATTTCCGGCAGCAAAAAGTCTAGGGGCGAAAGCGTCAGGGAAGCGTGAACAACATCCGGTTTCAGCCGCCGCAAAGACTTCATCAACACTGTGCGGGATTTGAGAGTTGGAATCGTATAAATTTGCGATTTGTAGTGACAGGGTAAAGAAACTTCGTTGCAACTCGCGGGCGAAAGCGAATTGGTATATGAAGTTGGAGTAATTCCACTTCCCCATTTTCCATTTGCTACGCTCCACGCGGCATTATTCCTGTCAATTTGGCCCGCTTCTTGGGCAAAGTGCAGGAAACTGACCTGGTATTCCCGGTCTAATAAGGCGTTAGTGACTTCCCTGGAGTAAGTTACATTACCGCAAAAAGGTGATTTTTTTCCTAGCCAAGCGATGTGCATTCGAGTAAATCAGAGTTTGTTATGTTTTAAATTCGATCGACTTTGCTATTAGTGCTACGGGAAATATACCAGGTTAAGACGCCACCTGCGATCGCCAATCCCGCTAAAGCCAAAAATACCGTCGGCAAACCCAGAAATGTTTCTGCTACTCCCGCTAAAGCTAATGGTAAACTCAAAGCGATATTAGTCGCATTGTTTTGCAGCCCGAAAACTTTTCCCCGCATTTCTTCTGGGGTTTCTGCTTGAATTGTCGTCTGCATCGGCACTCCCACCAACGAAGCAAACAAACCCAACAGGGTAATGAACAGCACCGAGATCCACAAATGGTGTGTAAATGCAGAAATACCCATCAGAGCAACTGCCATACCAACAGATCCGATTAAACTAAGTTGGGAATGAGAAAATTTGTGGCCGAGATAGCCGACAGTCGTCGCCCCAGCAGCCATCCCGACGCCCACCGCAGCCAGCAAAAATCCAAATTGCGACGCTTTCATACCGGGCAGGATTTCTGCCAGCCGCACCGCTAGAACTGCTAAGGCTGCAAAAATGGAAAATAGAATAATTAGTTGAATTAAAGCATTGCGGACTTTCGGTTGATCGTTGATGTAACGCAGCCCGTCTTTTAAATCTGCTAGGGGATGCGGCGGTTCGTGTTCGACTTCGTTTTTTTCGCCTGTTTTCATCGACAGCAACAGCACTCCGGCGAAGGCGTAACTTCCGCCGACTACTAATTCTTTGCCGATGCCGAGTCCGCCACCGAGATTGGTAAATAGAGTGTCGGCTAAGGCTAGTAAGGGTTCTCCGACTGCAAAGCCGATAATCACCGAACCCATCATGGTTGTGGTGTAGAGCGAGTTTGCCGATAGCAGGTGGCGGCGTTCAACAATTAAGGGAATTACTGACTGTTCTGCTGGGGCGAAAAATTGAGTTAGGGTGGAAACTAGGAATGTCACTAGCAGCAGCAAGCAGAATCCGAGCGGTAGTTGACCGAGTTCCCACCCGTCGGAGAGCCACAACAGCAAAGGCAATGTCAAGACGAAGCCTCCCCGCAGCAGGTTTGTGGCTACGAGCACTGCTTTTTTTGACCAACGATCGACATATACGCCCGCAGCAGCCCCAAATAACACCGCAGGTATGGTAAAGGCGATCATGATTGCCGATACCCACCTGCTGATGGTTTGATCTGGCGCTTGAAATCTGCTGGCTACCAGGGCGATCGTCAGTACGAGATAAACTTTATCTGCTAGTTGCGAGAAAACTTGCCCGCTCCACAGCGCTAGAAAATTTCGGTTTTTGAGCACCGGCAGAAATCCGGTTTGTTGCTCGGGAGTTTCGCCTGCTGCTTCCGCGAGCTCTGCTGCGGTTGCTGCTGTTGACAGCGCGGGGATGGCTTCTGGTTGCTGGCTGTTGCCGTTGTTCCAGTCTGTTTCTGGATTTGTGGGATATTTGTCCATTTCTGGGTCTTGGGCGTTACTCCATTGTCGATCGGCAAAGACGGGCGATGAGTTAAAATCTGGAAAATTTTCTCGTTCTTCCATCTTGTGGTGGGTCACAGCTAAAATAGATCTTCTCAAATCAGTATCGGACAGTCGCATCATAGGATTTGGGGTGGATCGCCTGGGATGGTTGAGCTTGGGGGGATGGGAATTTCAAATTGAGGCGTTAACCTCTAAATTTAATAACTCGTAACTTTTCTTATTATCTAGTTTTGCAAGAATTTTGAGCATTTACCTGAAATTGCTTACAGGTTCGGATATCCCGCAAGCTGGGTGAGATTTTTACTCCACGAGATTCAAAATTTAAAACTCAAAACTCTCCAAGTACGTGTCGATCGAGCTTCCCGATCGAATCGTGCAACCTAAATGATACTGGGCATATTGCCGCAAAATATTTTCTACTGATATCCAAGTCCCCCGATCGGCAATCCCCTCTCCTAGTTCTGCACTCCCCAACTGTTGCAGTGCAGCTAATTCTTTAGCATTAATATGGAAATTTGTCAAGTGTTTGCTGTCGCTCGTTTGCCGGGAACGGGAGCTGGATCTGTACAGGCTGCCAGTTTGTGAGGAAAGTTCTGCCTCTAGGTTAGCTAGCTCTGGCAAGCTGAAGGTTCCCCCAGAGGGTATACTAAACCCGGTTTGCCAGTTCGGATCTGTGAAATTTGGGATGAGTGGCACTCTGGTGGCACAGCAGACTTGGACTTGGGGCGCGAGGCCTGCTAGGGCTAGCAAGTGAAAAATACCCTGGGCTAGATGGGCGACTAGCAGGGCGGCGGATTCAATTTCTGTGCGATCGGACAAACGCTCCAAACGGCTCAAGTGTTCCCCCAGCAAAAAGAAAAGTGATTCTTGCGGTTCGTCGGAAAGGGCGCTGGCGATCGCCAATTCGGCCAAATATTGCGCGGCGGAGAGTTTTCCGAGATTGCGGCTCAAACCCGGATAGGATTCGACGGTGGACGCTTGGGTAATCTTGTCGAGCGATCGACCTTTGGCAATCAGCAATTCGTTGACTACAAATAATTCGCTTCTACCGCCAATGCTCGATCGTTGTTTGCGAACACCCGGTGCTACGGCTTTAATTAAGCCGAATTCCCGCGTCAAAACTGTCAGCAGGCGATCGGATTCGCCGATCGGCGCACTCTTAAGATTGATTCCAATTGCTTTGTAAGTTCGAGTCACTAGATTATAGATTTTAGATTTACAACGGCACTCTTATACGAATTAATTTTGAGGTATGTTGTTGCGCTTTAGCGCTCTTTTCTTAGATATATGAAAGAGCGCTCAAGCGCAACTACGTACCTTTCCATCACTAATGACTAGGAATTAATTTTGAGGTATGTTGTTGCGCTTTAGCGCTCTTTTCTTAGATATATGAAAGAGCGCTCAAGCGCAACTACGTACCTTTCCATCACTAATGAGTCTGATTTAAATTATCTCGCTGGCGGATTAATTCCGGGCCGCGAGAAGTCCCCAAACGAGTCGCACCAGCCACGATCAAATCTATAGCTTGTTCGTGAGTGCGAATTCCTCCGGCCGCTTTAATACCAACTCTTCCCTTAGTAAATTCCTTCAACAACCGTACATCTTCAACTGTCGCCCCACCAAAAAAGCCCGTGTTAGTTTTGATATAAACGGCGCCCGCCTCCATGCAAAGCTCAGCCGCTAATTGTTTTTCCTCATCAGAAAGCATCGAGCATTCGATAATCGCCTTGATAGTTAGTCCGGTTTCTTCGCAAATTTCGGCCAATTCCCGGTGAAATTCGTCGCTTTTTCCGGCTTTCAACAATCCTAAATTGACCGAGACATCTAACTCAACGGCTCCGCTGTCTGCCGCTTCTAGAGCTTCGTAGAGTTTGACTGCTGATGTGGTTGCTCCCGTGGGAAAACCTATGACTGTCGAAACTTTTGACTTTGTGCCGTGCAGAAGACTTACCGCTTGTCGCACGTAGGCGGGATACACGCAAACTGTGGCAAACCCAAATCTTTCTGCTTGTTGGCAGCAGTGTTCTACTTGCTCGGGAGTGGCGCCCGGATCGATGAGGGCGTGGTCGATATAGGGGGCAATATCGATATCTGGCCCTTGTGCAGCCATTGCTATTTTTTCTCCGAAGCAACTACATCTTTATTATGTATCGAATTTACCAATTCTTAACTTGCCTCAGGCTCTGAGTTGCTGCTCAGACCAACTGTTGTGGGAAGTTTTTCATCCATTTATGATAAAAAAAATAAATTTTAGTATCTGCCTTTAGATACATTTTTAATCTTTCTTTAGGTATACTTTGTTAAAAGGAGTTGCGGTAGAGCCTGCGTCAGCTACCCTAGAGCAGAGCCTGGTAGCAGTCACTGTTTTTACTCCGATTAGTGCTTTAAAAACATAACAGCCAGTGCCAAGCATGAATCATTTAGAACTCGAACAAGAAATTGGAAAGATGGCTAGAGCGATGATGACTCGCAATAGCTTAATTGGTAAAGATTTGATTGCAGATCTCAGAGGGCGGCTGTCAACAGACAGCGTAGCTGCTTTGATGATTGTCAGTATTGAGCGCTTGATTTGGTCTGACTGTGAGTCGGTGATCTGGAGTTTGAGTTATTTGATTCCTGCTGATGTGATGGAAGAAATTCGCCGCATTACGGCGCTGGTTGTTTGCAAGCGCTTGATGGGCAAGGGTTTTGTGCTGGGGAAGGATTTTAGTATTGATGCTTCAGGCAGGTTGCTGTTGAGCGAGACTGCTCAAACAGCGGTTGTGGTTGCTTGAATTGGGTAAGCAGAAGTTGGATCTATTGGCACTACGAGATTTGCACTTTTAGTGTAATTGCAAACCTAATCAGTTGACAGTTGACAGTTGACAGTTTGAGAGCGACCTCTACCCTTAAGTCCGAGGATTGGAGTAATGAATAGTCTGATTTTAATTTCTCCCGATCGGGGTTACGGCTTTCAACCAATTCTTTCTGGTAATAGTTGCGTGACTCGCGCCAGCCTGAGATTTGCAGCAGCTCCAACCAGTGATGAGTGTGGTTAGCTAAAAGAGCATTTGATGAGAGGAAAATAGTCGGTTTCAACTGTCAATTGTTGAGGTTGTTAATGGCTGTTTGTACGGGCGATCGCCCTGTATCAAAATTTTCTGATTTGTAGTCAAATTACAGTTTAACTCCGGGCATTTTTCGTGTAGAATCATCCCTAAGATAGATGCGAAGTATTATGAACTTAATTCAAAACTTGGAAGCGGCTTGGTATTATCATCTGGGTTCGCGCCACCTCGAAGCTAACGATCATGATAGTGCTCTGGCGAATTTTGACAGAGCTGTGAACTTGCAATCGGATCATTATAAGGCTTGGTTCGGGCGAGGTATGGCTTTGGGCAACTTAGAACGACACTTAGAGGCGCTTTCAAGTTTTGATGAGGCCTTGGCGGTGCAGCCGGATGCGAGCTTTGGCTGGCACAACCGGGCTATTGCTTTAGGAAAGTTGGGCCGCTTTTTGGAGGCTCTTAACAGTTTTGACAGGGCTCTGGAGTTCAACCCATATGCGGCGAGTATTTGGCACAACCGGGGACTTTTGCTAATTGATATGGGGCTTTACCAGAAGGCGGTTCTGAGTTTCGATCGCTCTTTGAGCTTGCAGCCAGAGGCGCCTTGGGCGTGGTACAACCGAGGGAATGCTCTGTTGGAACTCAAGCTTTACTATCAGGCGCTCAACAGTTTCGATCGCGCGATCGAGTTTAACCCAGATGATGCCAAGGCTTGGTACAATCGCGGTCTAGCTGCCAACTCCATGGGACTTTACAAGCAAGCAGTGGCTAGTTTTAGTCGATCGATCGCTCTGAAACCGGACAGAGCCGAAGCTGTAGGCGAGCGACGAATTGCTTTGCAAAAATTAGTCGGCTTAAATCAGAAAAATGCCAAGTTCACTCCCACATCAGAGTGTATCTTTGAGGATTATTTGATTTGGTACAATCGGGGTGTGGAATTGGCGCGGCAAGGTAGCTATTCAGAGGCGATCGCTTGCTATGAAACTACCTTAGAAATCAATCCTAATTTTGCTAACGCTTTTTACAATCAAGCTTGCTGTTATGCGCTGCTGGGCTTTGCTGATTTGGCCCTTGACAATTTGCAGCGGGCTGTGGAATTTATGCCTAATTTATACCGAGAGCTAGCTGTAGCTGACTCCGATTTAAGCTGTATTTGGAAACAAGAACGTTTTGCAGCACTGATCGAAGGTTGAGAGGTCAGTTGACAGTTGACAGTTGTCAGTTGACAGTTGTCAGTTACGTTAAATCGAAATTATAGCGCAGTGCGAGCGTCTCGCTCGCGAGCTGTACACTACTCGCGAGCGGGGACGCTCGCACTGTAAAAAAAATGCTTTTTCCAAAACTGAGATGCTCCCCTAATATTGTTTCCGGTTGCATCGGTATTGTTTAATCCGCCAACAATCAACAATCAACAGTTAACAGTTAACAGTTAACTGTCAACATCATTTCGGTGTAACCAGAATTGATATAACTAACCAGAAAGAATTGGTTGAAAGCCCGCCCGCCGGAGCGGGAGAAATTAAAATCAGACTATTCATTACTCCAATACTCGGACTTAAGGGTAGAGGTTATTCTCAAACTGTCACAGGTCAACTAAGAGGGCAGGCACGCACCATCCACTGCCCCTACCAAAGATCAACTGTCAACTGTCAACTGTCAACTGTCAACTGTCAACTGTTGAAGTTCTGGGCGGTTGATTTTACGCAAAAAAAAGCTCGCGTTTCGGGCGAGCTTTTGTGGTTGGGCGAGGGAAATTTAGATCGCCATCAAGAATGTTTTTGCTATCTATCTCGATCTATCGCACCGCAACTCTGATCGAGGATTTAACTGGCCTGTTGGCAACTATCAGCACCTTGTAGGTGCCAGACTCGGGGAGTTGAGCAAAAGTTTGACCTTCGCCTTGATCTAGGAGTTGTCCCGATGGAGATTCGATCGCCACATCGAGATTTTTGTTGCTAGCATTCACGGTGATTGTCTGTCCCTGTTTTCCGGGAACTGTCAGGGGCTGGATTTGGTAGCCGGACATTTTGAGCCTAACTGTGGCTTCTGTTTCCCCGTATGCTATGGGAAGTGCGCGATCGGGCCTATAAGTCCACTTGGCGTTAAAGTCGCGTTCGAGTACGAAGGCGCTAGTCTCACCTTTCGGAGTAACTCGCACGCGATAAATGCCGGACTCTGGCAACTGACCTATCCACTGATTGTCACTTTTGTCAACAACTCCCAGATTTTGACCGTTGGGGCTGTACAGTTGGGCTGTCAGTTTTCCCGCCCACAGCGAGAGTGTGAGTTCTCGCCCTTTGACGCCTTCAAAAATATAGGTGGTTGGTTGGCTGATGGTGGCTCGAATTTCCGAGGTTGACATTCGCTCGATCGGCTCTAGCTTCGCAACCGGGGCTGGGGTAACTGATGTTGGCTCGATCGGTTCTTGCTTAGCAACTAGGACAGAAGTAACGGGTGTATTAACAGTTTGTGTAATTTCCGCAGCGGCCATCCGCTCGCTCGGTTCAAATTTGGGGGCTACAGGGCTGGCAAATACGGATTTTGCCGTCATCATGAGTAGCATTCCAGTCAGTAAAATTAGTTTTTTCATGTCGCACTTGGCAGGGGTAAGGAGTTGTATATGGTTACTTGTGTTTGCCTGTTTGCACCGGATTAAGTAGGCGCGATCGCGATCGGCTACAGCAGTATAGAGGATACCTGAATTTCCCGTACTTGCACCAAACCTACTGGTAGCAAATTTACAATGCGGGAGCTAAGTGGTAGCCTCAGTTTGCCGTGACATTTTAATCATACTCCTGACAGCATAGTATCGGTGAAAATATTAGTAATTTGGTCAAGGAAAATTAAAGCTTTTATCGGGGAGTTGGCCCCAAAAAATGCCAACGCCCAAAAAACCCGGTATCTTCGCTCCGGGATTTAGCTTGCTACTAGAAAACCGCTATCACCCGCAGGGGGTGACGGTTTCTACTGTTAGCTGTTGCGGGCGATCGCACAAACTCTATTTTGTAGAGAGCGCTTAGAGGCGAGTAGCGTTTCTCCAGGCGGGTTTAGTTGCGATTTTTGTGCAAAACCGGGCTTTTACAGCGAGGTTTATTTGTACTAGGAACCCGACAGAATCTTTAGGTAAGCTTCTACTGTGTTCGACAAGCCCATTTCTAACGCTTCCGCAATTAAAGCGTGACCGATCGAGACTTCTAGTATATCAGGAATAGAGCAAAACTTAGCTAAATTTTGCAAATTTAAATCGTGTCCGGCATTCACTCCCAAACCTACAGATTGAGCCGCTTTAGCTGCTAAAACATACTGTTGAAAAACAGATTCTACATTCCCTTCACGAAAAGCAGTTGCATAGGGTTCCGTGTACAGCTCTACTCGGTCTGCTCCAACTTCTTTGGCTAGGGGCATGAGAGCAGCATCTGCGTCCATAAACAAGCTGACTCTGATGCCGTTGTCTTTTAATTTTTCAATAATTGGTAAGAGGCGATCGCGATTTTCGGGAATATCCCAACCGCTATCCGAGGTGAGCACGTCTGGAGCGTCTGGCACTAAGGTACACTGAGCCGGTTTGACATCGCAAACTATATCCATAAATGGCGGCTGAAACGGATTTCCTTCGATGTTGAACTCGACGGTTAGCATTTTGGCTAATTCGTAAACATCGGCAGCTTTGATGTGCCTTTCGTCGGGGCGGGGATGGACTGTGACGCCGTGCGCTCCAGCGGCGATTACTGTTTTTGCAGCTTCGGTAACGCTGGGAATGCCGATATTTCTAGAGTTTCTGAGGAGGGCGATTCTGTTGATGTTGACGCTGAGTTTTGTCATGGGATGTTAATCTTTAAGGTTGCTGCTACTATATTAATCGCTTTGGGAACGAAATCTTTAGCACTTTAGGTTATAGCGGTTCTCAAAAAGATGAGGTACGTTGTTGGGCTTCAGCCCTCTAGGTTTAATAGGATATTCTTGCACAAGATTGACAGTATATTGCTACAATCCTAAATTTTATGCCAATTGTTAAAACTTTCATATTACCTTGATAAACTGGTTTTACCGTTTTCGCGATCTGCGTGGCAAATTGCAGTGCCTTGTCGGTCATCTCTGGGTCGAAACGGCAGTCCTGTTTCCCTAATTTTGAGAATTGGTATTAGAGTATAATAGACCTCTTACAAAAATCGGAAAACACCCGGAAATTATCTGCGTTTATCTGTGTTGCATCTGTCTGACATCTGCGGTTGAAGGATCGAAGATATTGTAGGGTGCGTCAGCGAGGAGCCTAATTTTTAGGTGGGGAGCCAGAAGTGGCTGACGCACCCTACTACTAATTTTGAGAATTGGTATTAGAGTATAATTTAGCTTCTGCCTGCGGTAATGTATCTGCAAAAAAAGCCTCGGCTGTTTGCTGTTTTGCTGCTAAATCTTCCAGATTGGCAATGCAGAAAAGCGGTGTGACGCGATCGACTATTGCGGCCGGAAAATCTCGGGTGAAATATTTGAGTTTAAAGTCGTATCTGTGGGGACGGTATATCATGCCCAAGAGTTCCACCGGGTGCATCTCACTTTTGAAGAGGGCGAAGCATGACCGCATATAAGTTATTAGTTATAATCCCATATTTTCTGCGGTCATGCTTCGCCCCTACGGATATATTCGCCTTGCCTGAGATGCTCCCGTTCCACCAAGGGTAAAAGCGTCCAGTTGTGATAGTTGCCGATCGCATCTACTAAGGAATGAAAATTTAATAACTTACACTTTGATGATTGTTGTGGGATGGGCGGGAGAGCCCGTCCTTTCTGCACGGGCTCTCCCGCCCATCCCACAAATTTGCTTAAGTTATTTAATTTCTATTTCTAAATGACCGCGATATATCTCTTTTTTGACCAGAGGTTGCAGCAAATCAAAACGAATTTTGATTTCGTTGAATCTGGCTTGCATTTGGGAAAGATGCTTGTTTGTATCCAAATGAGGCGGTACAATTAAATTGGCTTTGTCAAAAGCGATCGGGACTTGTCCCTGGGGTGGCGAAGCATGACCGCATATAAATTATTAGTTATCATCCCATATTTTCTGCGGTCATGCTTCGCCCCTACGGATGTATTCGCCAAACCCAGATGCACCCTGTCCCTGTCTCTCGATTTCCAGAAATTCGTTGCGGCTGCTGCGCCGGAAAACGGCAAAATCAATTAGCAAGAACGGTGGGGTTTCTTTGAGCCGCCAAAAGCACTGGGATTGACCGTGCCAAGCAGGTTCTTGAACTCGATATTTGAGTTCGATTTCACCAATTTCGGCGATAGTTTTTTCGACAATCTCAAACGCTTGTTCGACACAGTTATCTGCAACCACAACTGCAATATCGAGGTCTGACCATTCGTCTGTGTAGCCGTGGGCTGCTGAACCTCCCTGCCACAAAGCGAGAACAAAATCTAAAGGTTGTAGGGTTGAAACAATCTTGTCGAGAATGATTTGTCTCATGGGATCAAGCTATAGTTTGAGTTTTCCTTGGCTTCGACAAGTTTAACAAATATCGCGGGTTGAGATTGCTGGGGAACTGTTACGATCGCAATTGCTAATGTGTCCGGTTGGGTGGTGCTGCGGAAATTTAGACGGGAAGCGGCGAGGGAGAGCGGTATTTTTGGGGAAAGTGCGATCGCCCGCCAAGTAGGCAGAGGCATAATTAGTTAGTTGAAATACTCCCCGACCGTCGCGGACGGGGATTCTTCACGCTTCACCGACAGATACTACCGAAATAGTTTTACTCCGTCTCGACGTGCATTTAGAGTCGTGGCGATTCCCCATCCCGACTTTATTTATATTCTTGGCGGCATTCTCGTCGCGGTCGTGTGTAGCCCCGCAATTTACGCACTGCACTGACCGCACTTTTAAGTCTAGCTTGCCCCATTTGTATCCACATTCGGAACAAACTTGGCTGGTCGGTTCCCAACGACTAATTACTACAAACTCTCTGCCGTATTTGACCGACTTAGCCTCGCAAAATACTCTGAATTGTCGCCAACCCTGAAGGCTGATTGCCCTAGAAAGTTTGCGGTTTTTCATCATTGCCGACACATTCAAGTCTTCTAAGATGATGGCTTGGTTTTCGCTGACCACTTTAGTCGATAGCTTGTGCAGGAAGTCTTGGCGCGTGTCCGCAATTTTGTTGTGCGTTTTGGCTATTTTAATCCGAGTCTTTTCCCAGCCTCTGGAGCCTTTTTCTTGTCGGCTCAACTTGCGCTGCAACTTCCTCACTTTGCGGTCAATCTTTGTGTAGATTGGGCTTTCAGCTTTTGTGCCATCACTCATGAACGCGAAGGTTTTTATCCCCAGGTCAATCCCAATGCTTTGGTTTTTAGGATTGATATTGACTGGTTCGATCTCGACCACGAAACTGAGAAAATAACGGTTGGCACAGTCTTTAATTACTGTTACAGAACTAGGTTCAGACGGCAGTTCTCTTGACCAAATTGGATTTACACTCCCAATTTTTGCCAAGTAAACCGTTTCATTGTTAATTGAAAAACCGCCGCGAGTTAGTCTTGCCGATTGCTGATTGGTCTTTTTCTTAAACCTGGGACTGCCTAACTTTTTGCCTTTGGGCTTGCCATTGAGAGAGCTAAAAAAGTTTTTATAAGCAACACCTAAATCGGCGATGGACTGCTGCAATGGTATTGCTGAAACTTCTGACAGCCAGCACCTTTCTTCAGTCTTTTTCGCTTCAGTGATAAGCAATTTCTGCAAATCTCCGTTGCTTGACAATTTGGAGGAAGCCTTGCACAAAGCCAACGCATCGTTCCAAACTACCCGGACGCAGCCGAACAACCGACTTAAGCTTTGTCGTTGCTGGTTTGTTGGGTAGAATCGGTAGCGATATCTGGCTTTCACGTTGAGGTGCTATAGTTGGTCTGTTGCTCAATTATACATCGGTGCGCTCAAGATGAAAACTCTTCTTCGCAAAGAAAGGCACAGCATTACGGATCTGAAAATTCACTTGGTCTGTGTGACCAAATATCGTAGGTCGGTATTTACTGCCAACAGCCTTGCGGTGATTGAAGCGTCGTTTAGGGATGTGGCTAAGAAGATGAATTTTCAGATTCGAGAGTTTAATGGAGAAAGCGACCACATCCACGCTTTGATCGAGTATCCTCCCAAGCTATCGATTTCTGCTATGGTGAATGCACTCAAGGGCGTTTCTAGCAGGAAATATGGACAAGAGGGGTTTCCAAAGCCTTGCGGGAAAGAAGCTTTATGGAGTCCTAGCTATTTTGCTGCTTCTGTCGGAGGAGCGCCACTGGAAGTCCTCAAACGCTATATCCAGAATCAAGAAAAGCCGTCTTGAAAGACGGGGCTTTAAACCCATTTCTTTGGTAATCGCGATCGCCCGCAATTGAAAATCAGTCTTAAATTCTCACTCATCAGAAACCTGCCCGATGTCAGGTAACATGAGAAAGGATTAATTTTTAACAGCGCGGCATGGCTACTATTTGGGAACTCGACTTTTACAGCCGTCCAATCCTAGACGAGCGAGAGAAAAAAAAATGGGAAGTGTTGATTTGCGAAAGCCCGCTGAATGTAGGCGACAAGGCAGAATCTCTGTTTCGCTATTCGCAATTCTGCCCCAGTACAACCGTGAATTCCCTGTGGCTGGCTGGTGCAATTAAAGATGCGATCGCCTCTGCACCGAAACCACCCGAAAAAATCCGCTTTTTTCGCCGCCAAATGGCGAACATGATTACCAAAGCCTGCGAGGAATTGGATATTCCCTCAGCCTCCAGCCGCCGCACCCTCGCCCTCAGCCTGTGGCTGGAAGAACGGATGCAAGACGTTTATCCCGCCGAACCGGGTTATCAGCCGGTTGTGAACCCCACCGTTCAATTTGTACCCGAAACGCCCATAGCGCTGCCGGATGCCTTAATCGGCGAAAAATGGTCGTTTGTGAGTTTGCCGATCGCAGCTTTTGACGAAATGTCCGAGTGGGATATTGGATTTGGCGAAGCTTTCGGACTCCCGATGACACGCCTCGCCCCGGAAACACAAATTCCAGGATTAATCATCTACTCATCGAGAGCAACGGCTTTAGCAGGTTGGATGTCGGGTTTGGAATTAGCTTTTCTCAGATATGATAGCGCCCCTATCCCTAGGCTGGTATTAGATACGGGAGCTAACGATCGCTGGATTATAGCTAATCTCAGAGACTCAGCAACTGAGAAAGAAGCGAAAGGATTTGAAGCGGCGAAAAAGCAAGCAAAACAAGTACATTTTTTAGCAATTCAGTCGAATCCACAATCGGAATCTTTTGCAGGATTTTGGCTGCTGCACGAACTAACTAATTAGTCGATCCCTTGGCAATAACCGATCTGGCATCGGTCGCAAAAATTTGGTAATTGGTAATCGGTAATTGGTAATTGGTAATTGGTAATTGGCAATCGGTAATTGGTAATTGGCAATCGGTAATTGCTTCCAATGACAAATGACAACCGACAAATGACAACAGTCAACTACCAACTGCCAACTGCCAACTGTCAACTGTCAACTGCCAACTGTCAACTGTCAACTGTCAACTGTCAACTACAACAATGACCAATCACCAATCAGCAGAACAACTGCTAGAATTAGCCACCAAAGCAGGTGCCGAAGCTGCTGAGGTATTGGAATCGCAATCGCTCTCGCGGCCGGTCTTTTTTGAAGCAAACCGCCTCAAACAGCTAGAAACTGCCCAAGCAGAAGGCATTGCGCTGCGGCTGTGGCGGGACGGGCGGCCGGGTTTGGCGGTGGCCTACGGGCCCGTGGAACCGCAGATTTTGGTCGATCGCGCGATCGCACTTTCGCAACTCAACGAGCCGGAAACCATCGAACTCGGCACCGGTGACAAAGTTGTGTATCCCGATCGCGGAGTGTCAATCCCAGCCGAACAGTTAGTAAACTGGGGAAAAGAGGCGATCGCGATCGTCCGCGAAGCCTATCCCGAAAGCCTCTGCACCGCCGAACTCGACTGCGAAATCGAAAGCACCCGCTTGCTGAATACCAGAGGCTTGGATTCTAGCCACACCGACACCACCCTCAGCGGTTATTTGTCAGCAGAATTAGTCCGCGGCGAAGATTTCCTCAACATTTGGGATGGCGAAACCGAACGCGGCACCCTCGACTTAACCACCAGCGCCAAGCGCGTTTTGCAGCGTTTGGAATGGGCGAAAGAAAATGTAGCCCCCGCCACGGGCCGCGTGCCGGTACTGTTTACAGCCAAAGCAGCCGATTTGCTGTGGGGGACTGTCTGTGCGGCGTTGAATGGTAAACAGGTACTCGAAGGCGCTTCTCCTTGGAACGATCGATTGGGCCAACAAGTAACATCGCCCCTTGTCACTCTCTCGCAGCAGCCGGATATCGGGCCCTATAGCTGTCCTTTTGATGACGAAGGTACTCCCACTCGGGCGATCGTCTTTATCAACAGCGGAGTATTGCAGCTATTTTATACCGATCGCACCACCGGTCGAGCCTTGGGAAGCGGCACCACCGGCAACGGATTTCGCCCCGGTTTGGGCAGCTATCCAACGCCGAGTTTGTTTAATGTTTTGATTAAACCAGGAGAGCGATCGTTAATTGACTTAATCACTCAATTAGACGACGGCATTGTCATCGATCAAATGCTTGGCGGCAGTGCCGGAATTTCCGGCGATTTTTCAATTAACGTCGATCTCGGCTACAGAGTCAAAAAAGGTCAAATAATCGGCAGAATCAAAGACACCATGGTAGCCGGCAACGTCTACAGCGTCCTCAAACAATTGGTAGAATTAGGAGGAGACTCCGAGTGGAACGGTTCTTGCCACACACCATCTGTAATTGTAGAGGGATTGTCCGTCACCGGCAAAAACTGAATTCATGGGAATTGGGCAAACAGGGCATAGGGCATAGGGCATAGGGCATTGGTAATCGATAATGGGTAATCGTTCATAGTTAATAGTTAGTGGTTAGTGATTAAGCCCAAGTGCATTTAAATTGTGCAGTCAAGTTTGATAAAATGCTTGTGGGTGGGGTGCATCTGGTTTTAACAAATATGTTTGTAGGGGCGAAGCATGACCGCAGTCAATATGGGATTATAACTAATAATTTATATGCGGTCATGCTTCGCCCTCCCCAAAAGTGAGATGCACCCGTGTGGTGGCTCCCAGAAACCGCCCAAAAAATACAATTAAGATGCCCAACAGCTTAGTAGTTAATAGTTAGTGGTTAGTGGTTAGTGGTTAGTGGTTACTTGTGAGGAGTTTTTCTAATAAAAAATAACCAATTCCCAATTCTCAATTCCCTGTTTGGCCAATCCCTTCGCTCCGCCCAATTCCCAATTATCCATTCCCAATTCCCAATTCCCAATTCCCCATTCCCCATTCCCAATTCCCAATTCCCCATTCCCCATTCCCAGACATAATATGCGTATTTGTTTTATCGGCGACTCTTTTGTCAATGGTACAGGCGACCCCAAATATCTTGGTTGGACAGGACGTGTTTGTGCGGCAGCCAGCGGGCAAAGACAGGATATCACCTACTATAATTTAGGAGTGCGGGGAGAAACCAGTACGGATATAGAAACTCGGTGGTTCAGCGAAATTTCTTGTCGCTTACCTCACTACTGCGACGGCAGAATAGTATTTTCCTTTGGCGTCAACGACACTTATTTTGAAAACGGAAAAACTCGCGTCGTACTTGAAAAGTCAATTGAAAATCTCCGCTATATTCTCAACTCTGCGAAAGAAAGAGTGCCAGTCTTAATGATAGGGCCGCCGCCAGTTATTGATGTCGAGCGCACAATCAGAATAGCCAGTTTATCCGAGCAGTTTTCCCAAGTTTGTAGCGAGTTAAATGTGCCTTATTTAGATATTTGTACCCCGCTGGAAAAATCAGAGATTTGGATCGAAGAACTTACCAACAATGACGGTTCCCATCCTCGGGCTGCTGGTTACAAGGAAGTGGCTAAAATAATTCACAATTGGGAGGCTTGGAAAGATTGGTTTAAAAATATAAACATATCAGATAAAGAGACGGTAACTCTGTTTAGAGCAGTCGGAAAAAAAGAAATGGAATTAATTAAAGAAAGCGATTTTATGGTATTTCCGCCGCGACTGTCTTTCCAGCCTATTTTTTATCCCGTACTTCACAAAGCATATGCCATACAAATTGCACGAGATTGGAATACCAAAGATGCAGCATCGGGATATTTTGGTTATGTAACCAGGTTTAGAGTTTTGGCTGAATTCTTGAATAAATATCCCGTCCAAACAGTCGGCAGTTCGATTCACCAAGAGTATTGGATTCCAGCAGAAGAGTTGGCAGACTTCAATCGCAATATTGTCGGCAAAATTGAAATTTTTGCTGAATATCAACCGTAAAATAGAATCAACAGGACTTACGGATTGCTGCTCAGAAACCGGGTTTTTTCCTAAGAAACTGGTCGATCGCCTTTAATTCCTGTAAAAAATCGGTTTCTATAGGTTGGACTGGCTCAGTCTCGATAAAATAGGAGGAATGACAGATGTTAGATTTTAATCAATTTGAAGTTGTGAGTTTTGACTGCTACGGCACTCTCATAGATTGGGAAAGTGGGATATTACCAGTCTTGAAACAGTTGCTGTCCAACCGCGAAATCGATTTTAGCGATGAGGGAACTTTAGAAATGTTTGCTGAGTTTGAATCGGAACTGGAAAAAGACAAGGGTGAGTATATCAAATATCGGGAAATCCTGCAAGAAATAGTCAGAAAAATTGGTAAAAAATTTAGTTTTGAACCGACAGAAACAGAGTCGGCAACAGAAATTAATTGTTTGGTTGAATCGATAAAAAATTGGCAGCCTTTCCCGGATACAGTTGCAGCTTTGAGAGCGCTCAAGCAAAAATATAAATTGGCGGTAATTTCCAACATTGATGACGATTTGTTTGTTGGTACTGCCAAACATTTAAAAGTTGAATTCGATTGGGTAATTACGGCGGAACAAGTACGATCGTACAAACCGTCAACTCGCAACTTTGAAATGGCGATCGAGAAAATGGGCATACCACCGTCAAAACTCCTGCACGTCGCTCAAAGCCTGTATCACGACATTGTACCAGCCTCATATATGGGAATATCGACAGTTTGGGTAAATCGGAGATACGATCGAACAGGATTTGGTGCGACACTGCCGGCCAGCGCCCAGCCGGATTTAGAAGTGCCGGATTTGACAACGCTGGTGGAGGCGATCGCCTAAATAACCGCAGATGTCAAAATAGTTGCTTGAAATTACCAAAAGGTGGAGATTAGGATGAAGTTTAAAATCTTGACTGGACTGTTGACAGGATTAGTTGTTTCAACAACCACAGGTTTAGTAAATTGTCAACCGAGTTATGCCGAAAATAAAAGCTTTTCATTGAGAATTCCAATCGACCAAAATTTCAGATTGTTGGCTTCAACGAAGGTGGATTTAGGCGCGCAGGTAGCGAGTGAGGTTTTGACACAAAACCAAACAGCGGAAGAATTTTACAATCAGGCTGTAGAGAAGTACAAACAAGGAGATTATCCGGGTGCTATAGAGTCTTACACTCAAGCGATTAAACTCAACCCCAATTATGCCGAGGCCTATAACGATCGCGGTGTTGTCCGATCGAACTCAGGAGACAAGCAGGGTGCGAAGGCAGATTTTGACCAGGCAATAAAAATTAAGCCCAATGATGCTAATGCCTATATCAATCGAGGCAATCTCCGCGATGAGTCAGGAGACAGACAGGGTGCGATCGCAGATTACGACCAAGCCATCAAAAATAACCCCAACAATGCCACCGCCTATGTCAATCGGGGCAATGTCCGGGATGACTCAGGAGACAGTCAAGGTGCGATCGCCGATTACGAACAAGCCCTGAAAATTAACCCCAACTATGCTTTAGCCTACTACAATCGGGGGATTACTCGATCGAGGTTAAAAGACAAGCAGGGTGCGATCGCAGATCTTCAGAAATCCACAGAATTATTTCAGAAACAAGGCAATAAAGTTCTTTACGAAAAGGCAATAAATATAATTAATAGACTTCAAGAATCACCATAAACCAATACGGTGGACTTAACGCTTTTTGACGAATGTCATCTCAAGATTTTCTAGGCAATACAGGCATTTCTTGAAAGTCAGATTGTTCTTAAGTCAACCGTATTGTACCATAAACAACTAAACTATTGACCGCATCGATCCATGCCAAGATAGAGCTTTTGAGGATCAAACTGTCTCGACCAATACTCAGTTTTCCACTTAAAGTATGAATTTATTCTGCCGACTACCAGCGACATTAATTGGTGTGACTGCAACTATTTTGATCTCCCAATGCCCGGCAGTTTACGCCAGAGAAGCTAAATCAATCACTGTTAAATCAATTACTGGGCAGATTGATACTTACGATCGAGTGGATTTGTCCGTGCAAGTTGCGAGTGAGCTATCGGCGGCAGGGGAAACAGCGGAGGATTTTTACAATCAGGGTGGACAGAAGTACGACAAAGGAGATTATCAGGGTGCGATAGAAGCTTACAGTCGAGCAATTGCGCTTAATCCTAATTATACTTCTGCCTATAACGATCGCGGTAATGCCCGTTCAGCCTCAGGAGACAATAAGGGTGCGATCGCAGATTACAACGCAGCCCTGAAAATTGACCCCAACTATGCTAATGCCTACTACAACCGAGGGATTGCCCGCTCAGGCTCAGGAGACAACCAAGGTGCGATCGCCGATTTCGACGCAGCCCTGAAAATTAATCCTAAGTATGCCGAAGCCTACGGCAATCGAGGCAATGCCCGCAATAGATTAGGAGACAAGCAAGGTGCGATACAAGATTACAACGAAGTTCTGAAAATTAATCCCAACGATGCCAAAGCCTACTACAACCGCGGGAAAACTCGCTATCAATTGGGAGACAAGCAGGGTGCCCTCGCCGATTACAACCAAGTTCTGAACATTAACCCCAACGATGCTGCGGTATATACCAGTCGGGGTAATGTTCGCGATGAATTAGGAGACCAACAGGGAGCAATCGCCGATTACGAAAAATCCCTGAAAATTAACCCCAACTATGCCTTTGCCTATCTCAACCGTGCTATTACGCGATCGAGCTTAGGAGACAAACAGGGAGAGGTGGCAGACCTTCAGAAAGCCGCCGACTTATTTCAGCAACAAGGAAACAAAGAGATGTACCAAGAGGTACTAAAGATAATTAAAAGAATTCAAGGGACAACATAAAATCTTCCTTAATCTAATATCTGAAAGTCGCTAGAATCGCAGAAACTTTCAGCTTTAAAAGTTATAAAACCACACTCAACCATCAACTAAAATCATGAATTTTAATCGACGACTACCAGCAGCATTAATTGGTTTAACTGCAACTATTATCATCGCCCAGCCGCCCGCAGTTGCAACAAACTCTGCCAAATCAATCAGTGATAGTTATGCTCGAATGGATTTGTCTGTGCGTGTGGCCAGCAAGCCTCTGGGGAACGAGCAAACAGCAGAGGAATTTTATAATCTGGGTGTCAAGAAGTACCGCGAAAAAGATTATCCGGGTGCTATAGAGGCTTACGATCGAGCAATTGCGCTTAATCCTAATTTTGCCAATGCCTATATCGGTCGGGGTAATGCCCGGGATGATTTAGGAAACAGCCAGAGTGCGATCGCCGATTACGACCAAGCCATAAAAATTGACCCCAAAAATGCCTCAGCCTACTTGAACCGGGGTGTTACCCACTTAAGGTTAAAAAACAATCAGGCTGCGATCGCCGATTACAACCAAGCCATAAAAATTGACCCCCAATATGCTGAAGCCTACATCAAGCGGGGTTTTATCCTGTATATCTTAGCAGACAATCAAGCTGCCCTCGCCGATTACAACCAAGCCATAAAAATTGACCCCAATAATGCACCAGCCTACATAGGCCGGGGTGGTGTACGCGCACAATTAGGAGACAAGCAAGAAGCGATCGCAGATCTTCAGAAAGCCGCCGACTTATTTCAGAAACAAGGAGACAATGAGAGTTCTCAAAAGGTGCTAGAGTTAATTAAAAAAATTCAAGGCACACCGTCAAGTCCTCAATAATCTAGAGAGCATCGAACACGCTAACTTGGGTAGTGCGCCCTCTTGAACTCGCACTACCAAAAACAACTTTTTGCAAAAAAGAGTATAAGTAGGAGGGTAGGCAAAGAAAGGTACTACCCCTACAGATTTATCTAAATCATTTATGATTCAATACGCTTGGGTTAGCAATTGTCCGAAGAGAGGAACGAAGCATAAGCCCTAGCCCTTTCAGGGCGGCTTCGCCAACGGGCAGGCACGCGCCAACGCAGAGTCTATTTTTCATATCGTTTTATTGACCGGACGGTCTTAACCCAAGCGTATTGATTTATGATTGCCATATCAAAAATATTTACTGTTTGGTATAACACAGGATTTCTCAGATTTGACAGTTCGGAAAAAATAAATTTTTAACTAAAATTATGAACTTACATCACCGAATACCAGCAACATTAATTGGTTTAACTGCAACTATTTTCATCGCCCACCACCCCGCAGTTGACGCCAGAGAAGCTAAATCGATCGCGGTCGCACAGATTGAGCATTACGATCGAGTGGATTTGTCCGTGCAGCTTGTGAGTGAGGCTGGGGCGCCTGGGATGACGGCGGAGGAATTTTATAATTTGGCTGGACAGAAGTACCACCAAGGAGATTATCAGGGCGCTGTAGAGGCTTGCGATCGAGCAATTAAGCTTAATCCTAATTATGCCAATGCCTATATGGGCAGGGGTATCGCCCGAGCAAAATTAGGAGACAAGCAGGGTGCGAAGGCAGATTTTGACCAAGCCCTGAAAATTGACCCTAATTATGCGTTAGCCTACTACAACCGAGGTTTAGTCCGCGATCAATTGGGAGACAAGCAGGGTGCGATCGCCGATTACGACCAAGCCCTAAAAATTGACCCCAACAATGCTCATGCCTACTATAACCGAGGTGTCACCCGATCGAGCTTAGCAGACAAGCAGGGTGCGATCGCCGATTACGACCAGGCTATAAAAATCAACCCAGACTATGCTGAAGCCTACGCCAACCTTGGTATTGCGCGAGCGATATTAGGAGATAAGCAGGGTGCGATACAAGATTTACAAAAAGCCGCCGACTTATTTCAGAAACAAGCAAGAAAAGATGATTATGAAAAGGCACTAAACCTAATTAAAAGAATTCAAGAAAAATCATAAATTTTTCAACACTTTGTAATCTCAATTAATGTCGCAGCTAATTCATCTTCTTTAATGTGTTGCCACTCTAATTAAATTTGCTTCATTTTGGAACAATGCTTAGGCAAGAACAAAGATATATAAACCCTGCTCTTCCTACTTTGACCATAACTGTTCAACCTCCTGACATCGATGTATTAGACCGTCGTCTTGTAAAATGATTATTTACGAGAACTGCTATAGTATAGAAATCAAAATTATGGCATCGAAAAAATAGTAAATTAGCCATTAATATTTGCTGTATTTCCCCAAACATACCGAATGTTTGCTAAAGTCTAATCGAGCATACAATTCTTAGGTCATCTACCCTATTTATGCCGTACATTACTATCCCTAAACAACTTAGGGAACCTTCCAGCGTCATCGAATCTCAGCTTTTTTTACGCCCCAAACGCCTCGCTATTTTTGAAGCTTGCCTGATCGGTTTAATTTCAGGATTGGCTGGCGTCTTGCTCAAATTAGGAGTCGGATGGCTCGGCAGTTGGCGAGTTGCTACCTCAACGCTAATTCCAGCTTTAATTTTGCTTCCGGCTGTCGGTTTATTAGGCGGGTTTCTAACAGGTTTTTTAGTTGAACGTTTCGCTCCAGAAACTGCTGGTAGTGGCATTCCTCACGTCAAAGCTGCCCTCGCTGGTGTCAATCTTTCTTTGAATTTACGAGTAGCTGTCGTTAAACTTCTGACCACTATTTTAGCAGTTGGTTCCGGTTTAACCCTGGGAAGACAAGGCCCAACCGTCCAAATTGGAGCGTCTTTGGCCGGCTGGATAGGTAACTTGATGCCGACTTCCCCAGACTACCGCCGCCAATTGATTGCTTGCGGTGCAGCGGCGGGACTGGCTGCTGGTTTTAATGCTCCGATTGCAGGGGTTTTGTTTGTAGTTGAAGAACTGCTGCACGATGTTTCTGGCTTGACTTTAGGTACGGCAATTATTGCTTCTTTCATCGGTGCGGTTGTTTCGCAGCTTTTGGGCGGAGATAGTTTAAATCTCAATTTGCGAGAGTATAAAATTAGTTTTTTTCCTCAGGAAATTCCGTTCTATATACTGTTAGGAGTTTTAGCGGGATTGCTGGGAGCTTTGTTCAGCAAAGGGATTATTGCTGGTTTGCACTTCAATCGAAAAACGCTGAAATTAGCCTTACCTTGGCGAATTGCTTGTGCGGGGTTTATCTGTGGTATAGTCATCGCTGCTTTGCCAGAAAATTTTCGCAATAATACTGGTTTGCGCGAGTTTTTGCTAACCGGAGAAGCTAGCGGAACCACCAGTTTAATTGCTTTTATCGCTCACTTTTGTTTGACAATTCTTTCCGCAGCTTCGGGAGCTCCGGGAGGATTGTTTGCACCTTCTTTAGTTCTCGGTTCGGCACTCGGCCATATCGTGGGAATTATCCAAGCACATTGGCTGGGTGTTGGTTTGCCGGTAACTTACGCTTTGGCGGGAATGGGAGCGTTTTTTTGTGCGGTTTCTAGGGCGCCGATTACGGCGGTAGTTATTGTGTTTGAAATTACGGCGGATTTCAAATTAGTGCTACCTTTGATGATCTGTTCTGTAGTTGCTTATTTAGTCGCCGAAAAGGTGGACAGCGGCTCTTTGTACGATCGCCTTTTGGAGTTTAGCGGCATTCATCTCACCAAAGATAAACCTGCGGTTGATGGTTTGAGCGACTTGTACGCAGCTAACGTGATGCAGCGCCGAGTTGAAACTCTTTCGAGTCAACTGACTTTCGATGAAGTGATGCAGGCTTTTTCGCGATCGCACCACCGCGGCTTTCCGGTAGTTGAAAATGGTAAACTGGTCGGAATTATCAGTCAAACCGATTTAGCAAAAGCCAGCGAGCAGAATTTGTCCGGCAAGACACTGCTCAAAGAATTTATGACTGCACAGCCGATCGCAGTCAAAGCCAAGGATACCCTAAGCGAGGTACTGTACAGACTCAATCACTACAATATCAGCCGCTTGCCCGTCATAGAAGGACGGCATCTAGTTGGAATTATTACTCGCAGCGACATAATCCGAGTAGAATCCGATCGCCTCAGCGGAGAAACAACCCAAGGCCCGCATCCAGAACCATCCTATGTAGTGTATCAAACCAGAGCGCCACAAGTCGGAAACGGCCGCTTATTAGTGCCGCTTTCCAACCCGCAAACAGCACCCGCCTTGCTGCGACTCGCGGCCGCCATTGCGCGCGATCGCAATTATGAATTAGAATGCCTGCAAATCATCATCGTACCGCGCAACAGTTCCCCCTCAGAAAGCGCAGTGCGAACCACAAAAAGCCGCCGCCTGCTGCAACAAGCCGAGCGCATTATCCGCAATTGGAACTTGCCAGTACACACTCAAATTCGGGTAGCTCACGACGTGCCTCACGCGATTTTAGAGACAATTAGGGAGCGTCACATTGACCTAATTTTGATGGGCTGGCAAGGCGAATTATCCACAACTGGACGCATTTTTGGCGATGTGGTCGATACCGTAATTCGGCAAGCAGGCTGCGAAGTAGTTTTAGTTAAATGGAGCGAAAAACTATTAGTAACACGCCAGAAAAATGAGTTTTCAGCCGCTAGCAGCGGGCGGGAATATGCGTCTACAGAATGGCAGTTAAATGCCGCAGGAGTTGATGACGCAGAAAATTCTCAATTTGTGACATCAAATTCATCAGCGACACCAGAGACTGAATTTTCCTCGCCCAATTCCGACATTCGGGCGCCAGAATTGGGATTGCACACACTGATGGGTTTGCAGCGCTGGTTAGTACCAATTCGCGGCAGTTACAAGCAAGCTGCGGCATTGCGGCTGCTACCTGCTTTCGTGGCTGCGAGTGCCTTATCGGAGATTAAATTGTGTCAGGTGCACCAGCCTTCTGTTGCGGAGCCCTCGCGCGCCGAATTAAAGCAAGCTGCGAAGTTTATTCAGGGGCGGGTTAGTTGTGAAGTAATAGTGACTGCGGTTTGCGCTAAGTCGGTGTCGGATGCTTTAATTGATTTGGCTCAAAACGATCAATGTGATGCGATCGTCCTGGGAGCCAGTCGCGAAGGGCTGCTGAAACAGGTAATTCAGGGGAACATCCCGGAAGCTGTGGCGCGCGGATGCGACTGTACAGTCATATTAGTGCGATCGGCATCCTAGCAAAATCATACCATTGGCGATCTTAGATTTTAGTCGTAGCGTGCGTCGCCATCAACAATCCCTAAATCATAACGGTGTTCAAAAAGATGAGGTACGTTGTTGGGCTTCAGCCCCTCTTAGTGTTTATTATATAAGCCGTCAGCCATACCTCATCTTTTTGAGAAAGGCTATATATGCAAAATCATCAAGCGACGCACCTTACACTTTAGCAAAATCCTAAGCTGTACCGCATTTAAATCGTATATTTTGAGATGTGAGTCGTAGGGTGCGTCGCACTCGAACATCCCTAAATTATATCAACAATCTCATGAATCCGCATCTTTCACGTGGAGGCTTGTACAAATGTTTTTATGAATAATTTATACCAATTTTCAACGAAATAACAGTATTCTTGTTCCCCCCCTGATTCATGAGGGGGCTAGGGGGGGTCGAAGAGTGTTGCACAATTTTAGAGAAATGGTATTAATTAATCAACCCTCAATAAACCCCAAGGTGCGCCAGGGCAAAAATCCTGAATTTGTATTGAAAACCTTCTCACCTCAATAAACCCAAGGTGCGTCAGGGCAAAAATCCTGAGTTTGTATTGAAAACCTACTCGCCTGACGCACCCTACAATCAATAACAAATAACCAATAACCAATAACCAATAACTAATTATGGTTCACTTTAACGTCGGCTTTCAAAATTTTAATTCCTTCGCCGACATTACCCTATCGCTGGCGAAAACCCTAGACAAAATGGGGATTTCTATTTCAGTCGAACCCTCAGAAATCGCATCTCACCTCACACGCTATTCCACAGCCGAAGAAAACCACCTCCTAGCCAAGTGGATGAACACCGCACCATCAGATTTATTTCAGCTAAAATGGTCTCATTATTGGAAACCTTTCTTTTTAAAAGAACTCAGCGGACACCTCAACTTAGAATTTTTTGCCATTAATTACGAATTCGCCAGAAATGATGATGAATATGATTACTGGATTTACGATGCTGTCAACAATTCATCCCACATCATAGCCGTCAGTGAATATTCTAAAAACGTTTTAGTCCAAGCTGGATGTCCGACAAAAAAAGTCTCCGTCATACCTCTAGGTTTCAATCCTTTAATTTCGCAACTCTATTCTTCCAGACCTAAAAAAAACCAGAACGATGTAAAATCTATTCTGCACATGACCAATTCTTTTGACTTGTATAGATTTGGCACGGATCTCGCCATCCAAGCATTTTATCAAGAGTTTCAAGATGATGCCAACGTAGAGTTGATCGTCAAAGATGGTGGCAAAAATCCTGATGCCATAACCGAACATATCATAAATATGGAAAGACAATTCGGCAAATTAAAGCCGAAAATAGAGATAAAGCCTAAATTTTTTACTAAAACAGAACTAGCGGATTTATACTTATCAGCAGATGCTTTTTTGGCTCCGTTTCGTGGCGAGGGTTTTGCGATTAAAATTTTGGATGCCTTTGCTGCGGGTTTACCAGTCGCTATGACTGTGTACGGTGGCCCGACGGAGTACGCAAATAGTGCTAACTGTTATCCCATTGCTCACGATCTAATTCCCGTCGGAGAATGTTACGATACTCAGTATCTTAAAATTAGAAATGCTCCTCATTGGGCCGAACCAAATGTTGAGTCTGTTCGCGAACAGTTGCGAAAAATTGTGGAGGATCCCATGCGTTTTCAGGTAGCCCAAAAAGCTCGGGAGACGGCGGATTTATTTAATTGGGAAGCGACAGGCAAAAAATTGTTAAGATTAATGCGAGAGTTGTTTTAGGAGCAGAAATTATGGGACTCGAACGCAAAATGTTTAGGGGAATGTTTTCGCCTAGCGAAGTGGTAAGATTGAAGCAGCCTTGTTTTACTCCTGGGCGATTGTTTGAAGCAGGAAATTATAACGCTGCCGATTTGCCGGATGTGGCTTTTGATATGGGTTTAGTAGATTATTTGCCGCCAGTCAAAGGCAAGAGTGCAGAAAATTTCAACGCCCCGAACCCCCAACCTCAAAACCTTGAGGACTAAACTCCCGCTAGCAGCAAGGACTTGAGTTCTAAACATTCCCTTTTGTAGTAAGGACTTGAATCCTGAAAATTTAAATCATCAAAGACTCAAGTCCTGACTGCCAAAAATATCAAGTTAATTTAATTTAACCCTTTTGCTCAATCTGGGCAATTAACTCTTTCAAAACTTTACTAGCTTTATCATTTTCAATCTGACAAGTTCCCGCATTCCGGTGGCCGCCCCCACCATATTTTAACATTAACTCCCCTATATTAGTTTGAGAAGTTTTGTTGAAGATTGACTTACCAACGGCGAAAACAGTATTTTGTTGCTTCAGTCCCCATAGTGTGTGAATCGAGATATTGCACTCGGGGAACAAAGCGTAAATTACAAAACGATTTCCCGCATAAATCACATCTTCGTTACGCAAATCTAAAACGACTAAATGATCGTAAACTTTGGCGCAGCGCTGTATTTGGTCTTCAAATTTTTGGGATTGCTCGAAGTAAAGGTCTACTCTTTCTTTCACATCAGAAAGCTGCAAGATTTCATCGATGGTATGATTTTTGCAGTAATCAATTAACTCCATCATTAACTGATAATTGGAAACCGTAAATTCTTTAAACCTGCCCAAGCCAGTGCGGGCGTCCATCAAGAAGTTTAACAGCACCCATTCTTCCGGTTGCAAAACCTCTTCTTTGGCAAATTGAGCGGAGTCTGCTTTGTCAACTGCTAGCATCATCGCCTCGGAAATATCAGGAAATTTTGCTCTGCCTCCATAATATTTATACAGCACTCTGGCTGCGGAAGCTGCATAGGGGTCAATGATGTGGTTGATTTTGATTTTTTCATGTCTGAGAGTTTCGCTAAAATGGTGATCGAAAGCTAGATGAACTCCCTCAACATATGGTAAATTGGTGGTAATATCGTTATTTGTTATTTCGATTTTTCCATCCTGCATATCTTTAGGATGCACGAATTTAATCTCGTCTATCATATCGAGTTCTTTGAGTAAAACGGCACAGACAAGACCGTCAAAATCACTGCGGGTGACTAATCTGTATTTTTTAGTGAGTGGCATATGCTTCTCTGATAGGCAGGGACTGATTATAAGACAATATAACTTATTACTCGATCGCTGGACAATATGAATGCAGACCCTTACGCTTGGCTAGAGAAGTCCCTGGACACTGTTCGCCGGGCCGATTGGTATCGATCGCCACAATTGATCGAAAGCTGTCCGGGGCCTGTGGTAAAATTAGCAAGCCGTTGGCTGATTAACTTTGCCAGCAACGATTATCTGGGACTTGCCGGCGATGACAGGTTGATTCAAGCGGCGATGGCTGCAACTAAGGAATTTGGTACGGGTGCGACGGGTTCGAGGTTAGTCAGCGGACACCGCGATTTGCACCGACAGCTAGAACTGGCTATTGCTAATTTAAAACAAACTGAAGACGCTTTAGTATTCAGTTCCGGGTATTTAGCGAATTTAGGGGCGATCGCATCAGTTGTCGGCCAGCGCGATTTGATATTATCTGACAAGTACAATCATTCGAGTCTCAAAAATGGAGCCATACTCAGCCGTGCAACAGCGCTAGAGTACAATCACTGCAATCTTGAGGATTTAAAAGCCAAGCTAGAACAAAATCGTGCTAAATTCCGCAAGTGTTTAATTATTACCGATAGCGTGTTTAGCATGGATGGGGACTTGTGTCCGCTGCCGGAGTTGTTAGCTTTGGGCGAGCAATTTAACTGTATGGTATTAGTAGATGAAGCTCACGCTACAGGAGTTTTCGGTGCTAGCGGTGCCGGTTGTGCAGAACATTTCGGCTGTAAGGGATTGCCGCTAATTCAAGTTGGCACGCTTAGCAAAGCTTTGGGAAGTTTGGGCGGCTACGTTGCGGGCTCCGCTACTTTAATTGATTTTCTCCGCAATCGAGCCGCGAGTTGGATTTATACTACAGCATTGACGCCGGCTGACACGGCGGCTGCTTTGGAAGCTGTGAGAATTGTACAGCAAGAACCAGAGCGCCGAGTTCGGTTGCAACAAAATATTGAAACTTTCAAATATGGGGCGATTACCAATCGCCAATTACCAATTAGCAATTCCCTCTCCCCAATTTTCAGTCTGCTGTTAAAAGATGCAGCCACAGCTTTAGCAGTTAGCAGCCAACTCAAGGAAATGGGTATTTTGGCTGTGGCGATTCGGCCTCCGACTGTCAGTGTCAGTCGCATTCGGATTTCGCTGATGGCAACTCACGAGCTCGCACACCTTCACCATTTGCTAGAGGTGCTGGGGGAAGTTTTCAGTTTTGACTAAGGCACGTACCTTTGCTTTGGCGCTTTTGTCTATATCAAAGAGCGCTGAAGCGCAACTACGTAGCCCAAGCGCAACTACGTACCTAAGAGCGCCCAAGCGCAACTACGTACCTAAGAGCGCCCAAGCGCAACTACGTACCTAAGAGCGCCCAAGCGCAACTATGTACCTTTGATTTGGGAAATTATTTTGTTGGGAAGCGGGAATCTGACCGACGCCTACTATTTAAATTATTGGAAATGTCAAGATATCGCTATTGACTTATGCGAGATAGTATACACTATTGTGGTCGATCGGTCAATAACTGTAAACTTTTTGTAAATTTAGATACTTTTTGAAATTTTGCGCTATATTAAAGAAGTAGGAGTTACACCAAATTTAATATAAGGAACGTTCACCATGAACACAAATCGCCAAAACGTAAAAAAAATCGCTGAAACCCACCGCGCTAACATTCAAAAGCAACTGATGCACCGCATCGAAGTCGCTAGAGCCAGCGGCAATCAAGATTTGGTTCGGGTGCTTGAAGATGAGATGAGACAGCTTTAAGTCGCTGCCACTAAAATTAGCCCGTAGTTTGGTTGAGAGGGTTGCGCGAGAAATGCAGAATTCCCGCAACCTCTACCCGATAATTTTTCAATCCTCTCTTAGTTGGTAGAAAAAAACCCGGTTTCTTCAAGAAACCGGGTTTTTTATTGAACTCTTGGGTTCGCCGATGGGGATAAAAACTGTTGAGTTCAAAACTCAAAATTCAAAACTCAACAGTTTTTATATAGCGGTTCTAAAAAAAGTGAGGTATGCCCTATGCCCTATGCCCTATGCCCTATCCCCTATGCCCTATCCCCATGAGTACCTCATATGAAAGCTCGAAAGGCTATATATTATCTGCCTCCGACTACAACATTTTTGATCCGCAAATGGGGGCCGCCGACGCTGACAGCTAAACCGCTTTGGCCACCTTTTCCACATCCGCCGTAGGCATAAACTGAGTCGTTGCCGATCGACTCAATATCCTTTAAAGTCTGAAATACGTTGCCGCTTAAGGTGACATCACTCACCGGTTCGGCCAATTTGCCGTTGCGAATCATGAAGCCTTCGGCTGCTGCAAAGGTAAACATTTCGCCGTTGGTTTGTCCTCCCAACATCCGTACTGCATAGACTCCTTCCTCAATGTCGCCCACCATTTCATCGAAAGAATGTGCGCCAGATTCGATCGCAGTATTAGTCATCCGCACCAACGGCATAAAAGTAGCGCTCAAAGCCCGAGCATTTCCCGTCGGAGCTTCCCCCATTTTGCCCGCAGTCTCGCGATTGTGCATTCTCGCTGCTAAAACTCCATTTTTAATTAAATGCTTGCACTGAGCAGGCACTCCTTCGTCGTCGTATTTGAGAGTTCCCGGCAATCCCGGCAATGTTGCGTCGTCAATTACGTTCAATTGTTCGATCGCCACAGGCTTGCCCAAAGTCAATAATTCCTGCATTTTCGGGTTTTCGTAAATGCCGTCAGCTTCCGACAAATGGCCGAAAGCTTCGTGAATAAATACCCCCGACAAATAAGGGTCTAAAATCACTGGATACTGGCCGCCTTTGACCGGTTTTGCTTCTAATTGGCCCACAGCTCGCACCGCCGCGCTTTTAACACGATCTTCAATATTTGTCAAGACATTGTAATCCGATCGCGAATGAATCGATTCAAACCCTTGACGGACGACACCGCCTTCCCCGCGGGCGATCGCCCCAAACCGCCCCGTCACGTCCAAACGCTCTTGAGCAATGCAAGTGCCTTGAGAATTCACAAAATAAGTAATCCCGAATCGATCGCTGTAACCGGCCATTGTCGTCTGAATTCGCGGGTCGAAATCTAACAGCAATTGGTTGTAAGATTCGAGCAACTTGCGTTTTTCTGCTAGAGTAATAGACCGCGGATCGCGACCGAATTCCACCGCTACATAATCTTGAATCGGAGTGACATCTGCTAGTACAGTTTTTTCGCTACCTACCAAACGAGACTGCACGACAGCTTCTTCAATCCGGGCTTTTAATTCAGCCAAACCGTTAAATGTTACAAAACTCCAGCCGCCTTTGTGACAGGCGCGGATGCCGCCGGCTAGACTGAAACTGCGGTTGACTGCATCTAACTGAGGGCCGCGAAAACTAATGGCTGTTGACTCGCTTTGTTCGAGGCGAACTTCTAGATAATCTACTCGATCGCGGTAAGGTGCGATCGCTTCCATCAACTGTTCCTGCATCAAATTGCCCCTATGAATTATTTGCGCCCAGCGCTGACAAAAATTATTGCTAACCTTATTTTAGCCAACAAATCCCGTGTTTCGGGTGCGCGAGTCTGGAGAGTGGGAGAGGGGGAGAGGGAATTGGTGTCAACAAACACGTCAAATGTAATTCCAGTCTTCTGTCTGATGATTAATGCCAGATCCCCCCTAACCCCCCTTAGGTCGGGGGGGACAAGAAGCACTCAAAGTCCCCCTTCTTAAGGGGGATTTAGGGGGATCTGGCTTCGGCTGCGAACGAAAAATACAAAAGTTTTTGACCTTAAGTTGACACCAATGGGGAGAATGTGCGAGGAAATTGAAATAAACAATTGAGATGTACAACAGCTTAGAACACACAAAACTCGTGCAGACTTGTGAAAAGCTCCGTCTGCCGGAAATCTTGCATCGGCATAGGAAAATGAAACTAAAATAAATCTATCTAAAGACTTAAAAATATAGTTGAACTGCCGACAGATGGAATACTTTAAGCTGAAAAAATTCCAAATTTCACCGTATTTAGCAGCATTTTCGGCATTAGTAGCAATTTTGGTCGGAGTTGGCATTTTAGACCGATCGGAACAAGAGCGATTTTTGCAACACAACCGCGCTAGCACGATCGATCGGCTCAGCACAGTCCGCTCAAAGTTGGAAGGTTCTTTGAATTCCCGGCTATTTTTGATCCGGGGATTGGTAGCTGACATTTCCCACAACCCAGACATCACCGCAGCCGAGTTTGCAGCTACGGCGAGAATTCTGCTGGCACAGCAAACCGGCATTCGCAACATCACTTTAGTTAAAGGGACGACGATCGCTGATATTTATCCGAAGGATGGAAATGAAAAGGCGATCGGCGTTGACTTGATGACGCTACCCAAACAGCGGCAAATGGTCGAAGATGCGATCCACACCAGAAAAACTCTGCTTGCCGGGCCCGTGCAATTATTGGAGGGAGGCGTGGCCTTCATCAGCCGATCGCCAATTTTTCTGACCCCCCCCGACGCCGAGCCCGAAACAGGAGTTTACTGGGGGTTGATCGGTGTGATCCTCGAAAAAAATGTCCTGCTTGAGGAAGCGGGACTCAACGATCCCTCAGCCAAGGTGCAATACGCTGTCCGGGGGAAAGACGCGAAGGGAGTGTCAGGTGAGGTGTTTTTCGGCGACAACTCGATTTTTCAGAACAATCCGGTGGTGTTGGAAGTGATTTTGCCCAACGGTTCCTGGCAGTTGGCAGCAATTCCCGCAGGAGGATGGCCCGAGAATTCGCCACGGCGGGGGTGGTTGCTCTCAGGAGGTGGCTTGCTGGCAGTTTTGAGCGGGGTGGCGGTTTTTACGGGGATGTACGGCCTATCGATGCTGCGATCGAGCGAAGCTAAGTACCGACAACTGGTTGAGAACGCTAACAGCATGATTGTGCAGTTAGACAATGAAGGCAAGATTACTTTTTTTAATGAGTTTGCGGAAAATTTTTTCGGGTATTCACAAGCAGAAATTCTTGGCAAAAGTGCGATCGGCACAATTGTAGATCCGGCCACATTGTCGGAAAATCAGTTAGTCATAATGATTCGAGACTGTGTGGCACAGCCGGACAAATACTTCAAACACGAAAATGAAAACATCCGCCGCAATGGGGAAAAAGTCTGGATAACCTGGAGAAACAAACCTGTGGTCGATTCCAAAGGGCGATCGATCGGGCTGCTGTTCGTCGGTACAGACATTAGCGATCGCATCCTAGCAGAAGCCGCGCTGCAAGCGAGCGAATCTCGCTATCGGGCAATTATTGAAGACCAAACCGAACTTATTTGCCGTTTCTTGCCCAGCGGAGTTGTGACTTTTGTCAACGATGCCTACTGCCGCTATTTCAATAAATCGCGATCGGAGCTGATCGGCAATTCTTTTATGCCTTTGATTTGGGAAGAAGATAGAAACTTTTGCAGCGATATTTTCAATTCTTTAAGCCTACAAAATCCCGCTATTACCTGGGAACACCGCGTAATTCTCGACACGGGCGAAATTCGCTGGATACAGTGGACTGACAGAGCAACTTTTGACGATCGAGGTGCGGCGATCGAATACCAAGGAGTGGGGCGCGACATTAGCGATCGCAAACAAGCTGAACTCGCCCTGCAAGCTTCAGAAGCAGAATTGCGGGCATTGTTCGCTGCCATGAACGACGTAATTTTTGTGTTCGATATTGAGGGACGCTATCTAAAAGTTGCCCAGACAAATCCCGAACTTTTGTACAAGCCACCGACGGAAGTTATAGGTCAAAAAATTCACGATCTATTCGATCCAGAAACAGCAGAATTTTTTTTGGAGCAAATTACTATCGCTGTCTCTACTAATCAAACTTTGAATTGTGAATATCACCTGGAAATTGGCAGCGAACAAAAGTGGTTTGCTGCTACCATTTCGCCAATGAAAGACAACACGGCTTTGTGGATTGCCCGGGACATTACCGAGCGCAAGCAAGCTGAAAATTGGTTGACAGGTCAAAAACAAATTTTAGAAATGATTGCTCAGGACGCAACTCTTGGCGATACTTTAAATACTTTAATTAAAATTATCGAACAGCAATCTAAAAATGTCATGGGTTCGATTTTGATTCTAGCTCCAGACGGCAAACATTTGCTGCACGGAGCCGCGCCCAGTTTGCCAGAAAGTTATAATGCTGCTATTAATGGAGTAGCCATCGGCCCGAATGTCGGTTCTTGCGGCACTGCTGCCTATCGCTGCGAACAGGTGATCGTTACAGATATTGCCAGCGATCCTTTGTGGCAAGACTTTCGAGATTTAGCCTTGAGTTTTGGACTGAGAGCTTGCTGGTCTACTCCTATTGTCTCATCTGGGGGTCAAGTTTTGGGAACTTTTGGTATGTATTACGCCCAACCGCGCACTCCCCAAAA
Source organism: Microcoleus sp. PH2017_24_DOB_U_A (assembly GCF_020738205.1). Taxonomy (NCBI): domain Bacteria; kingdom Bacillati; phylum Cyanobacteriota; class Cyanophyceae; order Oscillatoriales; family Microcoleaceae; genus Microcoleus; species Microcoleus sp. PH2017_24_DOB_U_A. The sequence goes on along the minus strand of NZ_JAEQCT010000093.1, from coordinate 5,917 downwards.
TTTTGAGCTGCAATTGATAGAATCTGTCAGGCATTTAGCGGGAATTGCGATCGAGCGGAAACAGGCAGAAGAAAGTCTCAAACAGCTCAATGAAGAACTAGAAAATAGAGTCGAACAAAGAACTGCTCAATTGATGCAAACAGAAGAACGCTGGCAGTTAGCACTCAAAGGTAACAATGACGGCATTTGGGATTGGAACTTGCAAACAGGAGAAATATTTCTGTCCGATCGATTTAAAGAAATCACGGGATACGAACACATCCCCATGCTCGATTACTTTGACGAATGGAACAGAAACACGCATCCCGATGATTTAGATTTAGTAATGCAAGCTTTCCAAGACCATTTAGACAAAAAAACGCCGCATTACATCACCGAATACCGCTTGTGGTGCTACAACAGCACCTACAAATGGATACTCAGTCGCGGACAAGCTTTGTGGGATGCATCTGGAAAAGCTGTCCGCATTGTTGGTTCAATTACTGACATCACGGAGCGCAAAGAAGCAGAGGAAGCACTACAAAAAAGTGAAGCGAAATTCCAAAAAATGTCTGTAAATGTGCCGGGAGTAATTTATCAATGTTTGCTTGGTGGAGATGGTTATTTAAGTTTCCCTTACGTCAGTCCTGCTTCCCTAGAAATGTTTGAGCTAGAACCAGAAAGTCTTCGTAAAAATGCGGCTTTGCTAATAGATTTGGTTCATCCCGACGACCGCCAAGATTATAACGAATCTGTTGCTATTTCAGCGCAAACTTTGCAACCTTGGTACTGGGAAGGACGGTTCGTGCTGCCTTCAGGAAAAATTCACTGGTTTCAGTCAATTTCGCGTCCTGAAGCTAAAGCAAACGGCGATATTCTTTGGGACGGTATCACTATTGATATTACGAATCGCAAACAAGCTGAGTTAGCTTTGCAAGAGAGCCAGCAGTTTATTCAAAAAATTGCGGATGCTACTCCCGGCATTTTGTATCTTTATGACTTGGAAGAACAGCGAAATGTCTATGCTAATTCTTCTATGGGCACGCTTCTTGGCTATACATTTGATGAAATTAAAGCGATGGGTTCATCACTAATGACTCAGTTAATTAACCCCGAAGATTTGCCAAAAATTTTGGAATATCACGCGAGCTTTGCAGAAATTAAAGATGGCGAAATCAGGGAAATTGAGTACCGGATGCTGGCAGCAAACGGTGAATGGTTTTGGCTGCAAAGTCGGGATACTATTTTTAGCAGAAATTCTCAGGGTCAGTCAAAGGTAATAATTGGATTTGCCCAGGATATTACGATTCGGAAACAATCAGAGGAAGCTCTGCGACAAAGCGAGGCGCGAGAAAGAGAAAGAGCTACAGAGCTAGAGTCAGCGCTGCGGTCATTGCGCTCTGCTCAATCTCAACTCATTCAAACTGAAAAAATGTCTTCTTTGGGTCAATTAGTTGCAGGCATCGCCCACGAAGTTAATAATCCGGTTAACTTTATTCACGCTAACATTGCTTATCTACACCAGTATACTACACAGTTGCTGGATCTGGTGAATCTTTACGAACATGAGTATCCCGAACCTAATGCAAAAATTGTCGATCGCATTGCAGAGATTGATTTGGATTTCATGACTGAGGATCTAAGAAAACTTGTAGGTTCGATGCAGGTGGGAACCGATCGCATCCGGCAAATTGTGCTGTCGCTGAGAAATTTCTCGCGGCTGGACGAATCGGCAATGAAGCCTGTCGATATTCACGCGGGAATTAATAGCACTTTGTTGATTTTGCAGCATCGCTTAAAGAGTCACGATAGGCGCCCGGAAATTGAAGTAATTAAGGAGTTCGGGAAACTGCCACCGGTGGAGTGCTATGCCAGCCAACTGAATCAAGTGTTTATGAATATTATTGCTAATGGAATTGATGCTATTGAAGAACAATATCACAAGTTGTCAGTTCCAGAAGCAGCGACTAAGAGCGGCCGGATTGTGATTTGCACTGGTGTCACGGCCCAGGGCACTGTGAGGGTGGAAATTTCGGACAACGGTACGGGGATTCCGCAGGCGGTGATCGATCGCATTTTTAACCCGTTTTTTACGACAAAAGCTGTGGGGAAAGGTACTGGCTTGGGAATGTCGATCGCGCACTCGATTGTGGTAGAAAAGCACAAGGGCAAGATTGACTGTTTCTCCCAAGTCGGAGGCGGAACGACTTTTGCGATCGAAATTCCGATCGGCAAAACCTATCTGTAGGTTCCTTAGGTACGTTGTTGCGCTTCAGCGCTCTTTCATAGATCGTCGAAGAGCGCTGAAGCGCAACAACGTACCTTTATGTAATGTGACAGCGGGGAGCGAGAAGTGGCTAGCTGACGCACCCTACAAATCAGACTGTCAACTGTCAACTGTCAACTGTCAACTGTCAACTGTCAACTCTTCCGAATGCTATAGCGACTAAGATAGATTCACGCTGCTGAGAAAGCGGTGCTGCATGAAACCTTTAATTGTATAAAAACTGACATGATGGGATTAATCCTGGAAGCGATCGCAGCAATGGGACAGAATGTCCGCTGGATGTCTTGGAATTTGTTTTTAGGTTTAGTACCGCTGGCGTTGAGTTTTTGGCTCTTCCGCAAACCTCGATCGCGCTGGCTGCTGTGGGGTACGTGGGTTCTCCTGGGCGCTACTTTTTTGCCTAGCACGCGCCATGTTGTGTCCTATCTCAAGCACATTGTGCAAGATGTGGGTACAACTTACGTTTTGGGGGCGATCGCAATTACGCTAGCACTAATGGCTTTAGATATCTGGGTGCTGCGACAGCGCGGAGTTCGCTCTCTCCGCTGGTGGGGCGGTTTTTTCTGGTTTATCGCGTTTTTGCCCAATGCACCCTACGTTTTAACTGATATCATTCACCTGATCGAGCAGATTAAAGAGGGGAACTCGGTGTGGGTGGTGACATTGGCGCTGATTCCGCAGTATCTGGTGTTTATGTTGGCGGGATTTGAGGCCTATGTACTGTCGGTGATGGGTTTGGGTTACTATCTGAAGCAACAGGGTTGGGGTAGATTTATTCTGGCAACGGAGATAACTATACACGCACTTTCGGCGATCGGCATTTATTTAGGACGATTTATCCGGTTCAACACTTGGGACATCCTGACTAACCCCGATGCGTTGGTTAACACCGTCATGAATGATTTGATTGGTAAGCGTCCGGTTGTAGTAATGGCTGCAACATTTGTCGTTATTGCTGTTTTGTATTGGGTGCTCAAGCAAGTTAGTTTGGGGATTAGCCACCGATTTTACTACAATCTATCGTCGTCGGAGTCGATCGGCGAAACCACCACTTCTCCCGATCCCATAGATTTAAGATTTTAGATTTACCCCACAACTAACCTACAAACTGTTTGCGTCTCCACGACTTAAATCGGAAAACAAATATTCCTCTGTGAGTGACATCATCTCCGGTAAAATAACCGCGATCTGGTTTGTAGTGAGGACTTTAGTCCTCTGATTTTCATGAGGACTAAAGTCCTCACTACAAACCAATTTAATTGTAGTCGTGACCGCGCACCTCATAGGAGACCAATCTCTTCCCTAAACTCCCAAATAAATTACTGCGACAATGGGGAATCAAACTTGATATGTTAGAACAGTTGAAGTAGTTTTGCAAACAGTAAAAATGAATCGATTTGACCGTCAGTTGTGGGAAAAATTTATTGCGATCGCTCAGCCTTACTTTTATCCTTTAGAGCCTGGAGGAGGCAGGGTTTTTCTGGGATTAGTAGCGCTGTTATTAATATTTCTGTTCGCTGCTATGTTTGTACTCGTTAGTGTTGTATGTTTGGGGGGTGCCGCTCTTTTTCCGGATTTTGTCAATAATATTGCTGCTGGGTTAGTTAGTTTGTTGCAGCAGATTATTGATTCCCCGACAATTATCATTGTTGCCTTGATGCTAATTATTCCTTTGAGCGCTTTTTGGTTTTTTAAAGGCAGATTGATAGCGCATTGGCAGTCGTGGTTTTTTTTAGCTTTATTGCTGTTATTGTCCCTGTCCGTAAGCGGTTTGAATGTAATCATTAGTTACGTCAGTAACTTTTTCAATACAGCACTGGCAAAAAAAGACCAGCTCAATTATTGGAAGTATCTTTTTGTCTATGCAGGGGTTTTTGCAGTCGGCACTCCCATTGTGGTAATTTACGGCTACATCCAAGATAAATTGAGTCTCTACTGGCGACAGTGGATGACAAATAAGTTCCTGGACAAGTATTTTAAGAATCGGGCTTATTACGAAATAAATTCACACAAGGAAATCGACAATCCCGACCAAAGAATTTCTGAAGATGTCAAATCGTTTACTCGTACAAGTTTGACATTTATGCTGGCGCTCCTGAGTTCAATAGTTAATATCATATCTTTCACGGGTATCCTGTGGTCAATCTCGAAACAACTTTCAATTTTCCTGATTGTCTATGCTATGTTGGGGACGACCGCCAGTCTGATTTTTGGTCAAAAATTAGTGCCTCTGAATTTCGAGCAACTTAAACAAGAAGCTAATTTCCGCTACGGACTGGTTCACATTCGCGACAATGCTGAATCCATTGCCTTTTATGGAGGGGAAGAGCGAGAATCGATCCAAATAAAGCAGCGGTTCGTGGAAGTATTCCGCAATTTTAATTTGCTAATTGGCTGGCAGCGAAATTTGGATTATTTTACAACTGGATATGGGTATGCTGTGGTGATTATTCCGGCTTTGTTTCTCGCTCCTGCTTATTTTGCCGACACAACCGATACGATTCAGTTTGGAGACATCACTCAGGCGGGTTTTGCTTTCCGTCAGGTTTTAGCCGCTTTTTCACTGATTGTCAGTCGCATTGAACCCCTTAGTTCTTTTGCAGCTAGTATCAATCGTTTAACTGTATTTACAGATACTTTGGAAGCAAAAAAGGCGGTATCTCGTGCCGGAGGAACTACTATAGATGTCGTAGTAGATTCTCAGTTGATGCTGAAACAGGTTACTTTAGATACTCCGAAGCATCAAAAGACTTTGATTAAGGATTTGTCGGTAGCGGTGTCGCCGGGAGAAGGACTGTTAATTGTCGGTGAAAGCGGTTCTGGGAAGAGTTCTTTGCTGCGGGCTATTGCGGGTTTGTGGGACTCGGGAACGGGTCGTCTGGCGCGGCCGGAATTGGGAGAAATGCTGTTTTTGCCGCAGCGTCCTTATCTGATTTTGGGCAATTTGCGATCGCAACTTCTCTATCCCAATACCAGCAGCAAGGTTGATGAGGAACAATTGCGCTGTGTTTTGGCATTAGTCAACTTAGCAGATTTGCCGGACAGATTGGGCGGTTTTGATGAGGCTTTAGATTGGGTCGAGATTTTGTCCCTGGGAGAACAGCAGCGTTTAGCTTTTGCCAGATTGTTGTTGACGAAACCGCGATATGCTATTTTGGATGAGGCTACAAGTGCTTTGGATTTGAAGAACGAGCAACTTTTATACGAACAGTTGCAAGCAACTAAAACTACATTTGTGAGTGTGGGCCACCGATTGAGTTTGTTGAAATATCACCAGCAGGTTTTGGAACTTTTGGGTGATGGGAGTTGGCGACTGCTTTCGACCGAAAAATACCGCGATAGTACGAAGGTTTTTGGCTGATACAGCGCTGGTTTCAAAAATTGTGAATTTACTCGTTTTTTAGTTTTTGGTTCGTGCTGGGTGGCGGTACGGTTGGAGATTTATCGCGCAGGTGCTACAGATTAATCGCTCATCGCCTTGCCTCCACCCTACAAAATTTCGACGCTTGGTTGCATTCTTTTTTTGAAGTGGTATCAAAATGGATAATTTGGGTATTGTAAAACTTCATTCAGTTTGTAAGCATAAGTAATCAAGCATGGTATTATGTGGTCAGGAGGTTGAGAATGCAGCTAACAGAACGTCACATCATT
>NZ_JAEQCT010000199.1:0-6383 GCF_020738205.1 Microcoleus sp. PH2017_24_DOB_U_A | reverse complement strand
CAAATAGTCTCGTGCGATCGCCCGAGTTGCGGACAAAGCTACCCAAATAGTCAAGGATGGGTAGCTTTGTCCATAAATTAAGTTACAGTTTCAAACCCCTACAGCCTTGTCCCTACAGATCCGGCTGCCGAATGCCGAATACTGCTAGGTTTTTGGCTCAAACTTGTAACCTACTCCCCGGACGGTTTGAATCATTGAGATTTGGTTGGTATCTGGTTCAATTTTGCGGCGAATTTGACCGATATGGACATCCACCACGCGATCGGCTCCCACATACTCGTAGTCCCAGACTTCTTGCAGCAATTCCGATCGCCTCCATACGCGACCGGGTTTGCTTGCCAAACAGTACAGCAGGTCGAATTCTAAAGCCGTCAAAGCAACTATCTGACTGTCGAGAATTACCTCGCGCCGGACGGGATCTATTAGTAGCTCTCCAAAGGTCAGACTTTGTTGTTGAGCCGGAGTAACAAGGCGTTTGCGCTTCAAAATTGCTGCAACGCGAGCTCCAATCTCTACAAGACTAAAAGGTTTAGTAATGTAGTCGTCAGCGCCTTCGGCAAACCCTTTCATTTTGTCAGCTTCATCGGTTCGGCTGGTCAGCATCAACACAAACACGCCCGTCCGTTTTTGCATCTCTTGACAGAGTTTGTAGCCAGTAGTATCGGGTAAATTTACATCTAGAACTACTAAGTCAGGATTGAGTTGCTCAAATAATTCCAGACCAGTCTGACCGTCTCCGGCCGACTCAACTTGATAACCTTGCTGGCTCAAAAAACGGTGAATTAAATTTCGGATTGCCGGGTCGTCATCAACCACAAGGATTTTTACAGGGGCCATGACCACAACTTTGTTTGAAGAATTAGGCAAGAAGATTCAGCCATAATAATAGAAAACTGGATACAAATCTCGAAAAAATTGAGCTTTTATATAGTTGTAGCCATATTTATAGCCATACTTATAACCTACGTAAGATTTCAGGCAATAAATCTCCAGGTACTTTGGATAAGGCTAGATTTTGGCCTTGCAGCCCACATTCGCTATAGAAAGCTCTAATCGTTTTCACAATATAACTCAATGCAGTTTGCCGGGAATCGGCAGCTTGAGAGTTTGGCGGGGCTTGCAGGTTAAGTTTATCTCCATATGTTAACCCTTTGTCGTTGAGATGTTGTCCCCATTCGGCGCACACTTGCAACTGGTGGTGCAGTGCTGCTTCTAAATGGCTGGTTTGGGCGGCTTTGTTGGTGCCAAAATCTAGATCTGTGGCTAGTTGATAGTGGGCTAGTCCGAGATTGTTGCGGGCGGCCCAGGTGTCAAAGGTGAGTTGGGTTCGATCGAGCTTGCCGGCGATATCCAGTGCAGCTTCGTAGGCGGTAATCGCCTGCTGTAAAGATTCCGTCCGGGCCTGTTTCTGCTGGAACTGGTTCCCCAAATGCCAATAAGCGGTACCGAGATTGTTGTAGGTAGCTGCTGCTGCTGCGGGTACCAATTCTCGGGTGCGGTATTTCAAGGCTTCGCGGTAGGCATCAATCGCCCTGACTAACAAGAGTTCTGAGGGTTCGTGCTGGGCGAGGTTCCAGCAAGCGGTACCGAGGTTGTTTTGGACTCCGGCATAGTTGAGCGGTTCTCGATCGGGACTGTAACAGCAGAGGGCTTGGGTGTAAGCGGCGATCGCGCTTTTGAGATAGACGATCGGCTGACCATCTTGAGCTAAATTCCAGTATGCTGTCGCCAAATTATTCTGAGCCGCCGCGTACTGCTGGGGCTCCGCCGCCGGGTCTAAATCTAGTAGCGCTTGTTGGTAAGCTGCAACTGCTTGCTGCAAGTTCTCTGTCTTATCTTGATAGCGGGCTAAATCTGCCGAAGCGATGCCCAAATTTTTGTTTAATCTCACGCGGGTTTGGGGTGCGCTGTCGGCATCTGTGCGGTTCAAACCTTCAAGGTAGAGGGCGATGCTGCGTTCGAGGCAGGATACCGGATCGGCTGCGTTATGCTGCTGCGTGCGATCGCGCGACAGCATCCAGTAGAAAGTACCGAGATCGTTGATCAGATCGGAAATTGGCGGTAGGCTGTGGGACTCCTCGGCGTACTGAGTTAAGTTTTGTGTCAATTGGGAAATTAGCCGCGCGCATTCCTCGGTTAGTGGTTGATTTTCCTGGGAGTTGTCGTCGAGTTCCAGGTATGCAATCACTTGCTCGATCGCGCGAATGGCAATTGTCAGGTTTTGCGGGGAGGAATCTCCGCCCAGAATCCGATCGCGGTAGTAATTTCCCAAACTGTGATAAGCCAAAGCCAAAGCTTCGGAACAGCACTCATGTTCTTGCAGCAATGCAATATATTGCAGGGTTTGCAGCGGCAGAAAATTGTCTTCCGATGCGGGATTATCTTCTACTTCCAACTCCTGAGAAGCCGCTGCTAGCACCAAATCTGCCAGTTCGACGGATTTAGAATCTGTTGTGGCGGGTTCAGAATCGGGAATGGGAGATGGGGAATCGGGAATTGGGGATGGGGAATCGGGAATTGGGGATGGGGAATCGGGAATTGGGGATGGGGAATCGGGAATGGGGGATGGGGAATCGGGAATTGGGGATGGGGAATCGGGAATGGGGGATGGGGAATCGGGAATGGGGGATGGGGAATCGGGAATGGGGGATGGGGAATCGGGAATGGGGGATGGGGAATCGGGAATTGGGGATGGGGAATCGGGAATTGAGGATTCTTCAGAAGACTTTAAATATTTTAAAAGTTGGTCGCCATAGTCTCCGTTGTCCCGCAAGTTTCCGAAGTTTTCCGAGTGTCCGAAGTCTTCCGAGTGCCCGAAGTCGCCCTTAGCTGGAGTTGGTTCGCCTTCAAACTCAAATACTCCGGTGCGCCATTGCCAAAATTCCGGGGCCGATTGCTCGATCGAACTCAACCAAGGGCGCGACACCCACAGCAACAGAGTAGATTCGCACATTTGCAGGTTTGCTTCGATGTCTCTCAAATAGCTCAGGAACGACCACTGCACGGCTGGTGAGTGCCTGGTCAGGTGTTCGGCCCCGAGAATTTGAAATCCCGGCAAACGGCTGTAGCTGCCGCCGTTTCGGGGCAGTGGGTGTTGAGTCAGCCATGCGGCGATCGAGTCCCAAGGATTGGGCTCGCTCACGTCGAGTTCCAAACTGACAAATCGGGGATAGTCGATCGGGTAGGGACGAGAAATCGAGTCGGCGCCCTCGGCGGCTAATTCTGCCTGCAAGCGGGCCGCCAGACAGTCCCGCAAACACAGGTCGTCGCAGGCGGCAATAAAAATTTGACGGCGTAAGTTGAGGTCGATCGCCTGTTTCAAGCGTTGATAGATCTGCTTGTTCGAGCTAGAAACTTTTTGGGAAGGAATAGACATCACGGTCTGGCGATTTTAGATTTTAGATTTTAGATTTTAGATTTGGGAATGTAGATTTGGGAATGTAGATTGTAGATTTTAGATTTGGGATTGTAGAGTTGAAATCGCTCCTAACTCGCAACACCGACGAGTTCGGCAGTCAATCGCACCGTTGATGACCTGCATGATTGTAGATTTTCAATTAGCAATTTTTTTATATTTGTGACGATTCCGTCTGATTAATTGCAACGATCGCCCCTGAACCTGAACGCCGAAAGGAAAAAACCCTATTTCTGCTTGTCTTGTTTAGTCGCTCTCATATTCGCGGACGTTGTTGGGAAGAGAGCCCTCTTGGTTTCAGTGGTTATATAACCTGTCAGTCATACCTCACCTTTTTGAGAAAGGCTATACCTGCTTTTTATTGAAACACAAAAACCATGTTTCCATTGGTTGGGAAACATGGTTTGTTGAATGATTATTTAAAATAGCGATTTGAAGCAGCTTTGAGTGTCAGGTCAGTTTTTACACAGAAGCAGCCACAAACACCAAACCGGCTACTAACAGCGCGGCGGCAACACCCAGGATGATGTAGTTCCGTTGCTGGTTCTTGTTGGGAGGTACGGCGTCGTACATCTTCGGCTCTTTGGCAAAGTTGTTCAAGCGTCCGTCTTCTTCGGTAGTATAAGGCATTGGCAACAATCCTCAATATTTTTGATTGCCATCACTTTACCAAAAAACGCTATCAAATCGCCGCCCTTAAGTTCGGGAATTTATTTTGAGGTGACAGTACCTGTTTCGGGAGAAGAGGCGATCGCGTAATCTTTGACCGGCATTCTTCCTGCTAAGTACGCTAAACGTCCCGCTTCTGCGGCCATTCCCATTGCTTTGGCCATTGCCGGAGAATTCTGAGCATTGGCGATCGCGGAATTAATCAAAAGTGCATCAGCGCCCATTTCCATGGCTTGGGCCGCTTCGCTGGGAGTGCCGATCCCTGCATCCACCACCACAGGGATATTCACCGTGTCAATAATGATTTGAATATTGGCAGCATTATTGATCCCTTGCCCCGAACCGATGGGCGAACCTAAAGGCATGACAGTCGCACAACCGACTTCTTCTAGGCGTTTTGCTAGCAGCGGATCGGCATTGATGTAAGGCAAAACGGCAAAACCTTCTTTGACTAATTGCTCTGCGGCGTGCAAAGTGCCGATCGGATCGGGCAGCAAATATTTAGCATCCGGAATCACTTCTAACTTAACAAAATTATTATCTTCCTGCCCTAAAAGCTTCGCCATTTCCCTGCCCAAACGAGCCACTCTAACCGCCTCATCCGCCGTTTGACAACCGGCAGTATTCGGCAGCATCCAAATTTTAGTCCAATCAAGAGCCTCTGCCAATCCTTCATGACCGGGAGCATTTGTTTGCACTCGCCGCACAGCCACAGTCACAATTTCGCATCGGCTAGCGTTGACACTTTGCTGCATTTCGGCAATGCTGCGATATTTTCCCGTCCCCGTCATCAAGCGAGAATGAAAAGTTTTGCCAGCAATCACCAGAGGTTTATCAAAAGATGGAGTTGCTGTATCTACTGGATAGCCAAAAATACTATACTCAAGTGCCTCTTTCCATTGTTCTCTACCGCCCAACATCTCTTCCAGTTGCAAACCTTCTTTATTTGTCAGCTCATCACGAGTAACTGCATAAACAATTTGCCCAACTGTAATCAATTTCGCCTCTCGCGGCATATTATTTTTTAAGCCGGTTTGTATAACTTCTTCAAATTCATTAAAAACGTCTTCCATTTTCCCATTCCTCCCTAGTAATCTGTTGTACTTCTTCGCTGTTGAATACTAATATAATATTCTGGATAAGTTGTCTTTCGTCCGAATAAAAAGCTTTTCTGATGCCATCGTTTATCTTCCAAAATTCATAACTATCTCGGTTGATGTGAATAATAACGGCTGCTGCACCTTGATTCTTTGCCCTGCTGATTCCTTCTTGAAGTCGGTATCTGATGTTTTTAGTAGATTTTGTCAACTCCTTAAATTCGGAAATCTCACCGTCAATCTCAGCATCTGGCGTTCTGCTATACAAATCCTAGACAAGTCTAGACATTTGCTTCTTACTTCATCGGGAGCATGGGAGCGGTTATCCCTCCGTAAGCTTTCACGTTTTAGCCAAGCGCGATAAATTAATTGCTGCGTTCAAATCCCTGTCCATCGAATGACCACAACTTTCACAGTCGTAGGTTCTTTCTTTTAGGGGCATATCTTGAATATGTCCGCAGTTTGAACAGGTTTTACTCGAAGGGAACCAGCGGTCGGCAATGATTATTTCACAGCCAAACTTTTTAGCTTTGTATTCCAGTTGACGTTTGAATTCATAGAATCCACAGTCAGCGATAACTTGAGCTAGTTTGTGATTGGCTAGCATTCCCGAAACATTCAAATTTTCTACTACTATCGTTGCGTGGTTTTTGCCTAAGTAAGTAGTAATTTGATGGAGAGTATTTTTTCTGAGATTCGCTACCGCTTCATGATGTTTTGCTAACCTTTGTTTCGCCTTAAATCTATTGCTAGAGCCTTTAAGCTTTCGGGATAACTCCTTTGACAGCCTACGCAATTTACTGAGATGCGTTTTGTAATGCCTTGGGTTAGGGAAAACAACTCCCGTCGAAAGTGTTGCTAACTCTTTAACTCCTAGGTCAACACCCACGACATCGTGTTGCTTTACAGTTGATTCATGCTCCTGTTCGTAGGCAAAAGCAATAAACCAACTGTCGGCAGTTCGAGATATCGTGATTGACTTGCAGGTGGTATGAGGCAATCCTTCGTAGGTTTTTACCCAGCCGATGGTGGGCAACTTTATGGACGTACCACCTACCGGGATTGGTTTTCCACCTGCGTCTATCGTGAAGGAATCATGATGGCCCTTTTTCTTGAATTTGGGATATCCAGCTTTTTTTGAGAAAAATAAGGAGAAGGAATCACCAAGATTGTCGAAAGCATATTGAGTTATCTTCTGGCAA
>NZ_JAEQCT010000092.1:0-57560 GCF_020738205.1 Microcoleus sp. PH2017_24_DOB_U_A | reverse complement strand
CCGAAAGCCTGCGTGTTTTGCCATCAAGGTTGCTTCAGTATTATTTAATTTGAGCGCTCGCTTGACGGCAAACATGGAACTGACTCTCAGCAATCAACTGTAGATAAGTTTAGCAAACTATTTGCCACTTAAGTCTTGCTCCGCTGCGCTACATCCACCTGCCTTTCATCCCCAACCTTCTTCGTTGCGGAAGACGCTACGCTGTTCCTACACTACGCGAGGATGGGGAATTCCCGGCGAACTCGTTAAATGTTAAGTTTTTGCAGGCGACAAATCTCAAGCCAGAAATTTTCGATCGTCAATTGGCCGCATTATGACATTCTATCTAATCGATCGATCCGTTTGAACAAACGCAACAGAGCAAACCCAGCACCCGCAGCCAGCAAAGCCACAGCGACAGCGGGCCATACTTGATTGCTGACAAACAAAATTGTCGCCGACAAAGTAAAAGCACTCATCATCAAAGTATAATTAGTGCCCATTTGAACGTTGCTCATGCGGCGCATCAATCGCTCAGCTTCGGAAGAACGGACTCGAATCCGTAAATCTCCCTGTTCGAGTTTATCAATAGTCTCCTCAATCCGGCGGGGCAAACCCAAAGCAGTCGAACTCACCTGAGCCGCCTGACGGCCTAGTTCGTTAAAAATGCTGCTCGTTGCATCCGGCCCATTTCCATTAGTCATAAGCTGCATGGCAAAAGGTTGTGCCACCTCCATAAAGTTAAACTCGGGATCTAAACCCCGGCCCACGCCTTCAATCGTCGAAAAAGCTCGCATTACAAAAGTAAAGGTAGCTGGGAAGCGAAAAGGTTGGTCGTAGGCAATATCGTAAAGGTCATCGGTAATCGCACTCACGGACTGCTCTTCAAAAGGCTTATCCATGAAGTTATCGAGCATATACTGGATGCTGCGGCGCACGGGACTCATATCGCCTGTGGGAACCAAAGCGCCCAAGTTGATCAGAGAATCCATAATCCGCTGTCCATCCTTGGAAGCAATGCCGTAGAGAGTCTCCATCAGTCCTTCGCGGACGTTGGACTGGATTTGACCCATCATGCCGAAATCGTAGAAAATCAGAGATCCGTCAGCACTCACAGCGATATTGCCGGGGTGGGGATCTGCGTGGAAAAAGCCATCGTTGAGCAACTGCCGCAAATAAGCTTTAGCGCCTAACTGAGCGATTAATTTGCGATCGATCCCGGCTGCTTCGAGAGCTTCGTAGTGGCTGATTTTAATCCCTGGTAGGTATTCCAAAGTCAGCACTCGCGGAGCCGCGTAGCGCCAATAAACTCGTGGCACCTGCACCCAGTCGCAGTTGCTAAAATTGCGGCGAAAAGTATCAGCATTGCGGCCTTCATGGAGATAGTCTATTTCCAGCCACAGAATGCGACAACATTCCTCATAAATCCCCATCCAATCTCGGCCGCGGCCCCACTTAGGATGGTTTTGAAAATAGCGAGCAATCCCCTTGAGAATTTGCAAATCTATTTCAAACAGCTTTCGCAGTCCAGGGCGTTGCACTTTTACTACAACTTCCGGGCCCGAGTGCAGTTGAGCTTTGTGTACCTGACCCAAACTGGCAGCGGCCAGGGGCACAGGATCGAAGCTGCGGTAGAGTTCCTCAACAGTCTTGCCCAAATCTTGCTCGACAATTACCTCTAACTGTTCGTAGCTGAAAGCAGGCACTTTATCTTGCAGCTTAGAAAGTTCCTCGACAAACTCTGCCGGGAACAAGTCGGCGCGGGTGGAAAATAATTGTCCAACTTTAATGAAAGTCGGGCCTAAATCCAAGAGTGTTTCTCGAACCCAGATAGCTTGAAAGCGGCGTCTGGCAACTTTCTTTTCTTCAGTTACACCTCCCCAGTAGCTCCAGTTTTTGCTGTCGAACCACAGCGAAGCCAGCCAGAGCAAGACAAAGGCCCAAATGTCGAAGAAGCGTCGCTGCCGGGAATATTTTTCGCGATTCCAGCGATAAGCTTTACTTTTGTAGGATTTACCAGCAGTTTTTGGCTCATCGGCGTCGCTAGTACGCTTGGGGGAGCGCTGGCGATTAACAGAGTCATCAAGGAGAGCAGACACTTGGGTTCCCAAATTGCTTATTTTATGTTGTTGCTTTGATTGCAGGTAGGAAGGAGCGCAGGAGCGCATTGCTTTGCGCTCGTGTAACAATCAGTAGTTGTTGCGATCGTCACTTCGGAGCTATCGTCCGCTGGAATCGTCCTTTGTTAAGGCAAACTGCTGCGGTAGCGCTGCAATTCCGATCGCACGAGAGCGACTTCGGCGCGCAGCTCGTCGATCGTTACTTGCAAGTCTGCGGGATGGATGTCTTGAATGTCAGTAGTAGTGCTGGTGGTTCCAGTACCAGTTCTGGTCTGCATCGCCTCATCGGCAGCGCGATTGGCCCGTTCTACAACTTTATCTGTGAACTGGCGCAGGCGTTCTCTTTGTTCGGCGTCAAATTTGCCGAGTTCGGAGAAAGCGTTGGTTGCTGCGCTTTCTAATTGCTCGTACAGTGCTTCGGCAACTGCTCTTCCTACAAAAAAGGCATGAACTGGGGGTTTACTCATATAGAAATCTCTGTACGCTTCCGCAACAAATTATAACTTGCTTATCCTCGATGGCGCTTGTTCCCAAAGAAAGGAACTTTGCCCGAATCGATCGACCACCCTGGCTTGCACCGAAAAAAACAACTGTTTGCACCGATCGCGATCGCATATAGGGCGCCACCACGGTAACTCACGGCATTCTCGGCTCTAGTTTTACTCAAACCTTTCTCAAGCTTAGTAGGTTTGGCAGAACTAATGGGCGACCTCGAACAACCTAGCCGTCCGGTCTCAATATTAACATAATTTACCACAAAATATCAAATATTTATAAATTTTGGGGTTTCCATTCTGATTAGTTAGGTGATAGAAAATATTCGATAATTTCCGGCAATGGCTATTGATATTTTCTGAGTCGATCGCAGGTTGTGCGAAATTGTCTGTGGTTTGGAATGGCGTTATTCGCTCCACAATCGATGGATATTTAGTCAATCCTCAAACCAAGGATTAGTTCGCCCTTTTAAGCAAAAAAAAGAATACTAATTTGTCGCAGGTTCAGGATAAGGCACTGTCGGTTCTGGCACGGGGGGCGGCGAGTAAGGTGCGATCGAAGTACCGGAATTGCTGCCGTTTTGGCTTGGTATTGGCGGTTCGATCGATCCTAGGGCCGGTGACGGTACTGTCGGTGCGGATTCTTGCTGTGGGAATGTTTCAGAACTATTGGCAGCAGACGGGGCGGGTGCGGGTACGGGAGGGGAGGATCTGCGGGATTCGGGTGGCAGGGGCGGAACTTCTGGTACAGGTGCGGATGCTGCTTCGGGTGCTGGCTGGGTTTCAGTTTTAGGTTCTGGAATGGGGTACTCAGAGATCTGCGCTTCGGGATCGGGAGTTGGGGATGCTGAAGGTTCAGGATCTGGGGCGGGAGTCTCCGGGCTTGGGGAGGCAGAAGGTTGGGCGCTAGCTGTTGAGTTGTCGATCGGTTCTGGTATGCTGCTGTCTGACGTGGGTTTGGGGCGCTTGTTGAGTTGGAGTGGAACCAGAGGGCTGCTTTCGACAGACGGCTGCCCGAACATCGGCCCTGACAAATCACGGGATTTGAGCAAATCTTCCAAAGATGGGAAGGATTGAGTTGTGGATCTGTTGTTGCTGGCACTGATGCTGTGGTAGCGCCAGGCCAAGTCAAAACCCATCCAGCCAGCAATTGCAGCCGTGACGACAAACGCCAGCAAGGTCAACGGCAGGGGGGGAGGTGCTGGCAATCGCAAACTTTGCTTGTCTGTTCTCTGTGCGGGTAATCGCTCTGTTTCTTGCAGCATAGTAAGCCAATTTTCCACTGTCTGGGGGCGTTTCTGGGGGTCGGTTTCGAGTCCCTGAAGGATTGCTCGCTCAATGCCGGGGCTGAGGTTGGGCTGAAATTGCCGCAAAGAAGCCAGGGGAATGCGATCGCGCAGGGGTGCTGCTACGGGTGGTACGCCGGAGAGCAAGTAGTAAAGGGTGGCTGCGATCGCGTAAACATCTGTGGCAGGCGTACATTTACCGTCATAGAGGTATTGTTCGAGCGGCGCGTATCCTGGGGAAAGCAAGTTAGTGTGAGTTTGTTTCGTGTCGGCGATAAAGTCGCGAGCAACACCGAAGTCTATCAACATTACTAGATGAGAATCGGCTCGCCGGATCATATTTTCTGGATTGATGTCTCCGTGTAGCAATCCGCTGTGGTGAACTGTACTTACCGCTGAGGCTATTTGCCGAATGTAGTGCAGGGCCTGGGCTTCTGGTAGCGGCTGACTGGTTTCGACTATTTGGGCGAGAGTTTGGCCCGGAATGTAGTCCATCGCGATAAAAGACTGTCCGGCTTCTTCAAAAAAGTCAATTACCCTGACGATGTTTGAATGCTGGCATCGAGACAGGCGCTGGGCTTCGGCAATAAACTGCTGCTGAAACTGGGCAGAGGCTGGGTGTTGGCGCAGACTTTCGTTGAGGGTTTTGAGTACGACGGTTTGGTTTAATTGGGTGTGGGTAGCTCGGTAAGTGATGCCGAACCCTCCTCTGCCTAAAGTCGCGTTAATTGTGTATTTGCCCTTTTGCAGGACTGTTGCTGGCGCTAAGTTCATCTTTAGTTGATGCCGGTTCCCAAACTATGCTACCGCCTTTGGGTTATGAAAGCAGAGTTAGGGGTGAGGTTCGATCGACGATCGGCGCCCTAGGGCGTCGGTTTTGCTCTGCCAGGTCATCTTTGCCTCTGGCGGTTATTTTATCTGTAGCCGTCGTCTCAAAACTTAACACAATTTTTTGCCAATAAAAATCCCGCTCTTGTGGAACGGGAAAGCCATCAGGGTGCATCTATATGACTATGACTATAGCCCATGGGGGGTATAACCCCTCTTGCCTTTATCAAATCTTTACCAATCGCAGGCTTATGTAAAGATTTAGGTTTTTATTTGACTTGTGGTCACTGTTATGATATATCTTTTCAAAAAGATGAAGTATTGACCAATCAATCCCTCAATCCCCAATCTCAAATCGAAAAATGGAAAATCTCAACTTGTACCTCCAGAAAGCTGAGAAAGTCTATAGAAGGGAGTCCTACTTATACCATTTATCAAAAGTAGTGCTACAAAACAAGTGTTCGGTTTGTTCGATCGACTCTGTAGGTAAGATTCGTTGCCGCTCGAAAAGTGAATTAATTTTAGGGATTGTTGATGTATCCGCACCTTACGAATAATGTTGCCAGAGTTTTGAAAATTCATATTACAAACATGGTTGTTTGGTGAAAGCGCAATGGCACAGGTGCGTCGCTACTTGAAAATAGAAAAGTCTATTTTTTTGACTAATTTTTAATAGCAGTGTACCTTATACTATTTTTCTAAATAGCTCTCATATTCGCGGACGTTGTTGGGAAGAGAGCCCTCTTGGTTTCAGTGGTTATATAACCTGTCAGTCATACCTCACCTTTTTGAGAAAGGCTATACGACGACAAGAGATTGTAATTTATAGACTTTCCGTATTTTCTAAAGTCTGTTATAAATTTAAAAAAATGGTATTAGGACTCCAGCGTATTGAACTTTAATCTTCCTTACAATAAAAAATTTGTTTAAAGCCTATGGGTTTGGCGTATAAATTAAAATCAGACGATTCATTACCCCAATCCTCGGGCTTCCAGGTAGAAGTTGCTGTCAATTGTCAACTGTCAACTGTCAACTGAATTACCGTGCTTCGGCAAATGGTGCAGCAAATACCAAAACACCGCTATATTTGCGATAAAAACCACCAGCTTAAGTACGGTAAAACCATGAAATAACTCATATATTTCGGGCGGGATACTGATACCTACCAGCGCTAAAACCAAAATAGTCGCCCACCCTTTTTCGTACCACAAACCAACTGCTTCAAGAGCAGTTAAAGCGGCATAAAGTCCTGCTGCAAGTCCGCTAAATAGTAATGTTTTAGGCTTTACACTTAGAACTTTATCTAGTAGAAGCTCAATTATTTTTAATTTACTTTCCAAGAAGTACGATTCCGAAAAATCTTCCAAGGCTTGATGATTCTTCAGCGCTAAAAGTAAAGCGACGGAAGTTACTGTCAAGAGGGCTGCTACAAAAGTTTTGTAAACGACAATTGCGATTAAACCAGGAGGACGCTGTTTTTTCACGTAAATTCTCAAAAAATCTAATAATGTGCGACGATCGGCTTGTGAATAAGGAAGAAAAAAGTTCGGCAACGAATTCGCTGGCGCGAGATTTAACGGATATAAGATGGCTGTGCGGCAACGAGTCAGTGTACCCGATTAACGGATACAAGATGACGGTAAAATTCAGCAATTATTAGCCGATATATTTACAAAAAATAACGTGCTGCTGACATATATAGCCTTTCTCACAAAGATGAGGTATGACTGACAGCTTATATAACCCTTGAACTAAGAGGGCTGAAGCCCAACAACGTACCTCATATGAGAGCTAGAGCCGCTATAGCAGACTAAGATTGAGGGTAACGTTGTGCTAAGAAAGAGATCGCGCTAGCCCGATCGCCCAAATCGCCATCCAACGCAGCCGCCAACAAATCATCCAACATTACCTTAAACCCAGGCCCGGGCTTGTAACCCAAAGCCTTCAAGTCATTGCCGTTTAAAGGCGGCTCAACATTCGCCAACCGGGTGAGGTATTGCCAAATCTGGCGGCGGGCGCTGCGGGGGCTTTGCAGGGCGATCGCAATTAACAGCGGCAACTCATAATTCCTCAACAGAAACACTAATTGACTGGGTAAATTACACTTCAGTAAACCCTTTGCTAATTCCTGATTTCCAGCTTCCAAAACTTCCAGCCGCTTAATACTGTCAGCAGGTAACTGAAGATTTGTAGCCACTTTAACCCGATATTCCGGTGCTAAATAAGCGATCAAAACTTCCAGCCGCATCAGCCAATCTGGAATATTGATAATTGGGAATTGGGAATTGGGCATTGGGAATTGGGAATTGGGAATTGGGAATTGGGCATCGGGCATTAGGAATTGGGCATTGGGAATAGTTTGTTCCTTCTTCCTTCTTCCTTCTTCCTTCTTTCCTCTTCCTTCTTCCTTCTTCCGACTTCCCTCTTCCTTCTTCCGACTTCCCTCGGATTTCTTCCTTCCATTCAAACATCGATCGAGCAAACGCAGTCGCCGCCACAACGGACGATCCAAATCTAAAGTAGGATGAATACAGCGCAAAGCTTGCAAATCTCCCAACATCTGCAAAGCAACCTGCCAATAAGGAGCTTGCAAAATGTACTTCAATTCACTTTTGAGGCGAGTTTCCAAAGCCGGAGCTCTGCCGTTTTCCCCCTGAATTCGGTAATAAATTCCGCTTTCCAAAGCGTGGCGGATGTATCCTTCAGTCTGCGATTCAATGGAAAATCCCAGCCGTACCGCAAACCGCACCGCCCGATAAATCCGCGTCGGATCTTCGATAAAACTGTTAGCGTGCAAAACTCGAATTTGCCGCGCTTCCAAATCTAGCAAACCGCCAAAAAAATCTAACAATTCCCCACTGCGCGGCACACCCAACCGTACAGCCAACGCATTAATTGTAAAATCTCGGCGGTACAAATCTTGGCGGATCGAACTCGCTTCAACTTCAGGATTTGCAGCCGGATAAGGATAAAATTCAGTACGAGCCGTAGCAATATCCAGCCACAGCGAACCGAAAGCAGAGTCTTTGTGCCACAGCAGCGCGGCGGTTTGAAATTGACCGTGAACGTCTAAACGCGAGTCTGGGTATAATTTCTGGAGCGCTGAGGCTAATTCGACACCGGCACCGGAATCGTCGGTACCGCAGTTGCCATCAACTACCAAATCAATATCAGTTAGGGTAACAGGCAAGATGCCTGTTCCACAAGAGTTTAATGTTGTGGGGTGGGCATCTTGCCCGCCCTTGGTGTCATTCAAAGCTAATAATAAATCGCGGACTGCTCCACCGACAATATAAAGTTGCCAGCCGCGCTCTCGTGCAATGTTGGCAGCGATCGACAATAATTGCCATAATTCGCTACTAATGCCCGATCGCAACAACTGCTCAACCGACTCAGATACAGGATAATTAGACAACTCAGCATTACTTCCACTATCGCGCGCTTTTTGCTGGTGCAATTCCCGCAATACGTCAGTGCGAGTCACAATTCCCACCAGTTGGCCGTTTTCCAATACCGGCAAACGCCCGATATCGTATGTCACCATTAAAGCTTCAATTTCTGGCAGCAAGGTATCCGGGGCGATCGTTTTTAGCTGCGGAGTCATGTAACCCTTAACCGGAGCGTGACTGAAACCGTGGTGGAGGGCGATATCAATGTCGCGGCGCGAGATAATGCCTGCCAGTAGATCGCCCGTATCGACCACTGAAAGTCCAGAATGTCCGTAACGTAGGAGGATACGGTGAGCCTCTCTCACGGAGATTTCCGGGCGAATGCTCCTCACTGGGGATGACATTAATTCGCGGGCGGTGGGAGGGTGCGGGATTTGAGCTTTGAGTTCGTCGGCTAATTGATTTAAAGTCAGCAGGGCGTCAACATCTCGGGTGGCGAGGGATGCGGCGCGGGCGTGGCCTCCGCCGCCGAAAGGTTTGAACAATTCGCTGAGGTTTGTGCCTTCGATGCGCGATCGACCGATAATAGCTAAGCGGTTGGAAACTGGCGATTGGGCGATGTTGCGGTTGTCGTTTTCGCTAAATTTATAGACATTGCCTAAAAGTAGAGCATCGCTTTCAGTTAAATCCAACAAGCGAGAAGCTAGCGCCGAAAGTCCGGGCACGTAGGCTTCAGTAGAAAGTAATACCCAAGCTACTGTATAACCGTGCAAGGTTTGCGATCGCAAATTCTCCAATGCTTCTCTGAGCAAATCCTGCAATTGCGGAGACAAACCGGGTTCTACATATTCAGAGATTACCCGCAAACTTGCTCCTTGTTCCATCAACCACGCCAAAGCCATTGCATCTCGCGCGGTTGCGCCGTCGAAGGTGAGGGAACCGGTATCGACGTGGATACCGAGGGCCATGACTGTGGCTTCTGAAGGTAAAAGCCGGGATACTGTATCGCCGTTTTCTGCTGAATTTTTGAGTTTTTCGCGGAGTTTTTCGACAATTAATGTGGTGGTTGCGCCGACAGCTTCGATTTGGGTAACAGTCGCGGGGATGTCCAAATCGGCTTGCAGGTGGTGGTCAAAAACCGCTATTTCGTTGAGGTGTGGCAAATCCAGCCATTCGGCGGCTTTTCCTAAACGATCGCGCCCCGAGGCATCTACTATAGTAATCGATCGAATTTGTTGCGGATTGACCGATCGGCGTTCGATCAGCGGGTACTCGTCGCGGTGCAGCGCCAAAAAATCCCGCACTGTCGGGTGACAACCCCCAGTCAGCACAATTCTGCTACCGGGGCGCAGCACGCAAAGTCCCACCGCTGCTCCCAAGCTGTCAAAATCTGCTGTTGTGTGGCACAAAACTAAGTCCATAGCCGAAAATCTCGCATCTCTCACTCCCACACTAGCAATTTCTGGGGCTTTGATACCGGGCGATCGCACTATAGCAAAACTTACGCATGGGGCTAGAAACCGGGTTTAGGTAAAAAAATTGCGACGAGGAACCAGAAATCACCTAATAAACCCGGTTTCCGAGGTTTAATGCGACCTCGACTGCTTAACTCAGCCTTCAGCCTGTCTTGAACCCAGTGTTCTGTCAAGTAGCGAACAATGATAAAATTGATGTAAATCTCAAGAGCCGCTGGCGCCTGTTCGCGCAACGCCCGAATTTGCAAAGTCTCTTTCGTATCAATCAACCGACAATTTCTGGATTAATATCGGGATACAGTCAGTCGATTGTAGATTGTAGATTTTAGATTTACTCCACAGATCGATCTGGGAGATGCAACTTTGGTCTAAGATTTTGAAATCTCCACGACGTAAGTCGGGGAAGTGAACCCGTTTTTAAATGGGTCAAAAACTATAATCTGGAATTTTTATCCAGATTATTACAAACTATTTCTCGTCAACGCACGGCTATATCGAAAGGAGAAAAAATGTTATCAATTCTGTTTCAATTGGTTTTACTGGCTCTCGTACTGCTGTCTTTTGTGATGGTAGTTGGCGTGCCTGTTGCTTATGCCTCTCCCCAAAACTGGAATCAGTCTAAATCCTTGATTTTTGTAGGTTCAGGTCTGTGGTTCTTGCTGGTTATTGCAGTGGCTGTATTGAACTTTTTGGTAGTTTAAGCTCGCCCATCGCTCTCGAATAAAGAAGGTAAAAGATAGAAGGCTGAAGGCATTAACCAGAATTTTGAAGGTATTCGGTATTCGGTACCCACTAAAAAATTTCCAATCCGCGCGATCCTGTATGTTTGTGCACTTGAGATTAAAATCAGATGTTTCTGCTTTCTAAACTTTACCTTCTGGCAAACAAAAATCTAAAATCTAAAACCTAAAATCTAAAATTAGAGCACTATGGCAGTTTTCGAGGGAAATTTTACTCAAACAGAATCTTTGCGATTTGCGATTGTCATCGGTCGTTTTAACGATTTGATTGTCAACAAACTTTTGGAAGGATGTCAAGATTGTTTGAAACGCCACGGCGTTGATATCAATCCTCATGGAAATCAAGTTGATTTTTATTGGGTTCCCGGATGTTTTGAAATTCCTTTGGTGGCCCGCAAAGCTGCTCTTTCTGGCCGCTACGATGCGGTAATCTGTCTGGGTGCGGTAATTCGCGGTCAAACTCCGCATTTCGATTTTGTAGCTGGTGAGGTTTCTAAAGGAATTGCTGCTGCTGCTTTTCAAAGTGGTGTCCCGGTGATTTTTGGCGTGGTGACGACTGACACGATGCAGCAAGCTTTGGAAAGGGCGGGAATTAAGAGCAATTTGGGCTGGAATTATGGGATGAGTGCTCTGGAAATGGGCACTTTGATGCGTCAAGTTAATAGTTTGGGTGGAAGTTCTTACGATCGATTACCGGAGGCTGCTGCTGTTCAAGTGCTCCCGGGCGATCGGGCTTAATATATCTTCTCAGATAACTCGGCGATTGAAATCGCGTCTACAAAAACAAAGTCCGCGCAACGCGAGACTAAGAAATAAAGTAGGTAAGGAAAGCTACGAATAGTGTCACCGCGAAAAGATTCTCGATCGCAGAATATCACCGTTTGGGAAAACTGGGATTTTTCGCTCCCGATGAGCAAGTAGAATTGATTCGCGGAGAAATTATCATCAAAGCTGCTAAAACTACGTTTCATTCTGTTTGTAATTCGCTACTATTAGGAGAGTTGTGCACGCTGGCGATAAAAAAGGCGATCGTGCGCGGTCAAGAGCCGATAATTTTATCTACTACAGATAGCGAACCAGAACCTGATGTGGTTATCGCCCGCAATCGTTCCGATCGTTATTTAGCTTCTCACCCGGAGCCTGCGGATATCTTGTTAGTAATTGAGGTTTCTGATTCTACTTTAAAGTACGATCGCGAAACAAAGCTATCTCTCTATGCCGAATCTGGAATTGCTAATTATTGGATATTTAATTTAGTCGATCGTCAACTCGAAATGCACAGCGAACCTTATCAAAAAAGACAAGGTGATTTCAATTATCGATCGCAAAAAGTCGTTCTGCAAAATGAGGCTGTCGTAATTCCGGGGTTTCCCGATTTGTCTCTGGATTTGTCTTTGGTGTTTCCAGCCTAAGCTGAATTGACTTTAAAACACTCCCTGAATTTTCAGTATAATTTTATACATTTATTGTTAATCGCGATCGCCCTTTTGGCTTACTGAGTATCCTAGGATACATAAACTTCCTCAAATACTGATTTATCTGTAAAGTTTTTAACTAAAAATCGCCCATTATCTAATATTCCTCAACAGTTTTATGAGATTTATCTAAATTTGGTTGCACAAATATGAGAAATTCGTTATGTTAAGTTTTGTGTAAGCATTGAGGCCGTCTCAACTCGATCCTAGGATGGCTTTCAGTACAAATGCTGTACAAACAGTATTTAACGTATTCTTAACAAACAGGTTTGAAAGTGAACTTTCAGGTCAATTGTTAACGTAATATTAAATAATTAATTTGTCCAGTTAATACCTAGGAAGCTTACCAACAAAGGGATTGATAATTTTGAGGTTCGCCCGGATACTTACAGTTACTTACCAACATGAAAGTGAAAAAAATTTATGGGTGACATTCAAGCTACGTTTACAGCTACCGATCGCGCTTTTCACATTGAAGGGTACGAAAAAATTGATTTCAGTCTACTCTATGTAGATGGCGCTTTCAAACTCGAAAATCCAGAAATTGCGGATAGCTATCGGCAATTTGGTCGCTGTCTAATGGTTGTAGACCAGACAGTGTATGGTTTGTACGGCAAGCAGATGCACTCTTACTTCCAGTATCACGAGATAGATTTAACCGTCTTTCCAGTGAGTATCAAGGAACCAGATAAAACCTTAACCACCTTTGAAAGCATCATAGATGCCTTTGTTGATTTCGGACTGGTGCGGAAAGAACCTGTATTGGTGGTTGGTGGTGGATTGACTACTGACGTAACAGGTTTTGCCTGCTCCTCCTATCGCCGTCGGACTAACTACATTCGCGTACCAACAACCCTAATTGGGCTGATTGATGCGAGTGTGGCGATCAAGGTAGCTGTGAATCACGGTAAACTAAAAAACCGCCTCGGTGCTTACCATGCTTCGCAGAAAGTAATTTTAGATTTCTCCTTCCTGAAAACTCTGCCGATCGACCAAATACGCAACGGCATGGCAGAGTTAATTAAGATCGCGGTTGTTGGCAACAAAGAAATCTTTGAATTGTTGGAAAACTACGGCGAAGCATTGCTGCACAGCCACTTTGGGTATCTAGATGGCACATCAGAACTGCGAGAAGTGGCGCATCGCTTAACCTACAATGCGATTCAATCAATGCTAGCCTTAGAAGTACCAAACCTGCACGAGCTAGATTTGGATCGAGTGATTGCCTATGGTCACACTTGGAGTCCGACGCTGGAACTAACACCGGAAATTCCGATGTTCCACGGCCATAGTGTCGCCATCGATATGGCTTTTTCGGCGACTATTGCTCAACAACGGGGCTACATTTCGATCGCCTCGCGCGATCGCATCCTAGGATTAATGAGTCGCCTCGGACTAGCAATTGATAGCCCTCATCTTACATCAGAATTGCTCTGGAAAGCAACAACATCCATCGCCCGTACCCGTGACGGTCTCCAACGTGCGGCGGCTCCATGCCCCATTGGTGACTGCTTTTTCATGAATGATTTGACTCGGACTGAGTTAGATGAAGCCCTAGCGGTGCATCAAAAAATCTGTCATGGCTACCCACGCAATGGCGATGGCGAGAATATGTATGTGGTACTGAACAAAGTTGGAACTCCTTCCACCGCAGGGGTATAAGGATGAGACCTGTTACCCCAGTCGGGATTTTGGCTGCGAAACTGGAAAGTCTTGTGCAGCAGGTAGAGTCAATTGATGCGATCGATCGAGCTTTCAAGGCAGAATTACAACAAGCCTATGAGTTGGCAAATGGTCTCGATCCTTACCTGAACCTTTGTACCACAGCAGAATCTCCCGCCTTAGCCACCTTAGTCAAGCGCACCCAATCAGAAGATTGGAGTAAGCGATTCTCCGATGGTGAAACAGTGCGCCACTTGGAACAAGAGATGCTTTCCGGCCATGTGGAAGGGCAAATGCTGAAATTTCTCGTCCATCTGACGAAGGCACAGCGCGTGCTGGAAATCGGGATGTTTACTGGCTACTCAGCACTAGCGATGGCTGAAGCCCTGCCGGTTGATGGAGAAGTGGTAGCCTGCGAAGTAGATACTTACGTTGCTGAATTTGCCCAGAAGTGTTTCGACGAATCGACGGCTGGCCACAAAATATCAGTGAAGGTGGCACCGGCTTTAGAAACCATGAAGCAATTGGCTGCTGCTGGAGAAGTGTTCGATTTAGTGTTTATCGATGCTGATAAAGCTGGATACACAGATTATCTCGATTTACTACTCACCACAAGTTTGTTGGCACCCAATGGCTTGATTTGTGCCGATAATACTCTGATGCAGGGACAGCCCTATTTGTCGGGTACTGCTACTGCTAACGGAGTTGCGATCGCTAAATTCAACCAGGCTGTAGTTGACGATCCGCGCGTAGAGCAGGTGTTAGTGCCATTGAGAGATGGGATTACCTTGATTCGGCGCGTTTAGCAAAATTAATAAGGAGACGGCAATGCCGTGTCCCTACCCCAAAATAATATTGTAGGGAAACGGCACTGCCGTATCCTGATTTCCGGCAACATTAATGAGGAGACAGCAACATTAATGAGGAGACGGCAATGCCGTGTCCCTACCCCAAAATAATCAGGTAGGGAAACGGCACTGCCGTCTCCTGATTTACTGCTTATGCTATAGTTAAGTAGAAATCTTTGTAATTACCAATTGCTAAGATAATGCAAGCTAAAGAAATATCAATTTCCCTACCACAATCACTACTACAGTTCATTGAAAGCTACAAAATTGCTAAAGGATGCAAATCGCCATCCAAAGTAATTGAATTAGCTTTAGAATTGTTGAGGAATCAAGAACTAGAATCTGCTTACCGACAAGCATCTAGTGAAGTAGACTCCGTTTGGGATTTAACGGTTGCCGATGGATTAACAGATGAAACGTGGTGAAATTTACTACGCGAATCTCAGTCCTACGGTTGGTTCTGAGATAGACAAACGCCGTCCCGTATTGGTGGTAAGCAATGATGCTAATAACCGTGCCGCCAATACAGTTACAATTCTACCAATTACCTCGAATATAACCCGTATCTACCCTTTCGAGGTATTGCTAAATCCAGAGGATAGCGGTTTATCCAAATCTTCTAAAGTGCAAGCACAGCAAATACGGACAATTTCTAAACAGCGAATTACCAGCGATGCAGTGGGAAGTTTGAATGAGGAAATTATGCAGCTTGTAAATATTGCTCTAAAACTGCATTTAGATGTCGATTAACATAGAGAATTAATTCGTCAGAACCAGAGATTTACTGCCGGAAGGCTTCCCCCTACGAGTATATTTTAAAAGTAGGGATCCCCGTTAGTATGTCATACCAGAAAATTATTATGAAAACAAATTCAGTTGCAACGATGCCATCTGAACCAGAAATAAAAGTGGGAAGTATGGGATTCCAAACAGCAATTAAAACCATAGCAACTCTGACATTATTGCTATTAGTAATGCCCCTGAATCTAACTTTGACAATGGTGGCATTGCTGAGATTCATCATCATCAAACCGTTCCAGTCTCGATCGCCCGCAACCAATCCGCAAACGATTTTGATCAGTGGCGGCAAGATGACTAAGGCATTACAGCTAGCCCGATCGTTCCACAAGGCCGGTCATCGGGTAATTTTGATAGAAACTGAGAAATACTGGCTAACCGGTCATCGTTACTCTTGGGCAGTCGATCGCTTTTATACAGTACCAAATCCCCAGACAGAGGAATACCCGCAAGCACTCTTAAAAATCGTCCAACAAGAGGGAGTTAATGTTTACGTGCCCGTTTGTAGTCCAGTCGCCAGTTACTACGATGCCGAAGTCCAAAGCGTACTTTCTCCCCACTGTACGGTAATGCACGTAGATGTCGAAATGCTGCAAAGATTGGATGATAAATATACATTTGCCGCCGCTGCGGAAGCCTTGGGGCTGCGAGTTCCGAAGTCTTACCTAATTACAAATCCCCAGCAAGTAATTGATTTTGACTTCACTGGTGCACAGCGCAAATACATTATCAAAAGTATTCCCTACGATTCTATTCGCAGATTAGATCTCACTAAATTACCCTGCGAAACCCCAGCCGAAACTGCCACTTTTGTCAACTCTTTACCAATTTCCGAGAGTAAACCTTGGATTATGCAAGAGTATATTCCGGGACAAGAGTTCTGCACTCACAGTACAATCCGTGATGGTCATATTCAGTTGCACTGTTGCTGTGAATCATCAGCATTTCAGGTAAACTATGAAAATGTCGATCGCCCAGACATCGAAAATTGGATTCGTCAGTTTGCCAAAAGCCTCAATTTGACTGGACAAGTTTCCTTTGATTTCATTCAGGCGGCGGATGATGGACAGATTTATGCGATCGAATGTAATCCCCGCACCCATTCAGCCATCACGATGTTTTATAACCATCCCGATGTCGCGAAGGCTTATTTAGATCGCGACTCTTTACCACAAACTGTGCAGCCCTTGGCATCTAGCCGCCCGACTTACTGGATTTACCACGAAATTTGGCGATTGGTGACTAATTTGTCGTCGCCAAAGCTAGTTTCTGAGCGGTTACAAATTATCGCCCAAGGTAAAGATGCCATCTTCGATTGGAACGATCCATTACCATTTTTGATGGTGCATCATTGGCAAATCCCATTGTTATTATGGGGCAATTTGCAGAAGCCGAAAGAGTGGATTCGGATTGATTTTAATATTGGCAAACTTGTGGAAATAGGAGGAGATTGAGTATGTCAGTATTACGAGTTTTGCATTTAGTTGGATCGGCAGTCAGTGATTTTTACTGTGATTTGTCGCGCCTTTATGCTCAAGATTGTTTGGAGAATACGGCTAATTCAGCACTGTATGAATTTCATATTGCCTATGTTTCTCCCGATCGCACTTGGCGTTTTCCGACATCTCTGGATAAAAGTGCGATCGAGGCCGCTCATCCCATGTCTTTAGCGGGCGCTGTGCAGGTGCTGACCGACCTCCAAATTGATGTAATGATCCCCCAGATGTTTTGCATCCCAGGCATGACTCAATACCGCAGCTTGTTCGATCTGCTGAATATTCCTTATGTGGGTAATCCCGCAGAGTTAATGGCGCTGGTGGCTGACAAAGCGAGGACTAAAGCAGTGGTAGCAGCCGCTGGGGTAAGTGTACCGTTGGGAGAAGTTGTCCGTGCGGGCGATCGAACTTTGATTGATTTCCCGATCGTACTTAAGCCAGTGAATAGTGATAATTCCATTGGAGTGGCTTTCGTGAAAAATGCTGCTGACTATGATGCAGCTTTGCAGAAAGCATTGACTCATTCAGATGAAGTGCTAGTAGAAAAATTCATTGAATTGGGTAGAGAAGTTCGCTGTGGAATCATCGTCAAAGCAGGCGAGTTAGTCTGTTTGCCACTAGAAGAATATGCTCTAGATGCCGATACAATGCCGATTCGGAGTTATGCCGATAAGCTGAAACAAAATGACGATGGCAGCTTGGGTTATGCCGCTAAAGATAGTACCAAATCGTGGATAGTTGACATCAGCGATTCGGCAACTGAGAGAGTTTGGGATATGGCCAGAAAATCTCATATAGCTTTGGGTTGTCGCCACTATAGTTTATTTGATTTTCGCATCGATCCGCAGGGAAAACCTTGGTTTTTGGAAGCGGGGCTTTACTGTTCTTTTGCTCAGAAAAGTGTACTTTCTGCGATGACGAAAGCATCGGGAACTTCTCTGGATACTTTTTTTGAAAGTATGTTGCAAAATGCTTTATGTAAAATCCCAAATAACTAAGGAATGATATAGAGGAGACGGCAATGCCGTGTCCCTACAGTATTATTGTGGGTAGGGACACGGCACTGCCGTCTCCTAATTTCTTGAGCCATAATACAGTTTCTGTAGGGTGCGTCGCGATCGACTAATTCAACGCACAGCGACAATCTCATGGCGACGCACCTGACAATCACGGCGGTGCGTCGCCATGAGATTATGGGAGGGAGATTACGGAAAAATTTGCCAGCGACGCACCCTACTTTCTGGGGGTCAACTAAATACTGATTTTTGATTTAGTCGATCGGCGCGATCGGTATTTTGATATTATGGACACGAGACTATAGCAGACTTCACTTCCTATGTCAAGAGTTACTGATATTGATACGAGTAACTCTTGTGTAATATTTGAGCTTTCCGCATACTAATCACCAGACAGAGGAAACCACAAACAATCACGTTTGATGAGTTCGTTGCTTGGTATCCAGAGAACTCTGTCCATAAGTACGAACTACATAATGGAGTAATTGTTGAAATGCCTTTAGGAACCGGCGACCATTCGGAAGTTACGGGTTTTATACACTCAAAACTAGCAGTTGAAATTGACCGTCGTGAATTACCCTACTCAATTCCAGGTGACTGCCTACTCAAGCTTTCCCGTGACGAAGCAGGTTATCAGCCAGACGTAATAGTCCTAGACAGAACCGCACTTGCAAATGAACCACGCTGGAAAAAAGAATCTATCATCACGATGGGGTCTTCGGTGCGATTGGCTGTAGAGGTTGTCAGCACGAACTGGCAAGATGATTACCTGGTTAAAGTAGCTGATTATGAAAGATTGGGTATCCTGGAATATTGGGTTGTGGATTATGCTGCTTTGGGCGGCAGACGCTTCATTGGCAATCCGAAACAACCTACTATCTCGGTTTACCAGTTGGTTGACGGGGAATATCAAATCAGCCAGTTTCGGGGAGATGACATAGTTGAGTCGCTGGCATTCCCAGAGTTGAAATTAACGGCAGAACAGATTTTTCGGGCTGGTCTGCCTGCAACCGAGCCAAGTTAGAATGAATAAGGCGATCGGTATCAAAAGGATATCAAATGGGGTACAAAACAACCCCAATTTTTTAACAAATCTGCGTTTTGTACCAAGTGCTGTTCTGTCAGGACGGGCGATCGGACTCACATCAGCTACAGTCCAATTTGTCAATGATAGCATCTATCGTTGTGTCATCTTTTAGCTTTCGAACAATCACGTTTGATGAGTTCGTTGCTTGGTATCCAGAGAACTCTGTCCATAAGTACGAACTACATAATGGAGTAATTGTTGAAATGCCTTTAGGAACTGGCCGCCATTGCCGCGTTATAGCTTTAACCAGGGACGAAATCATCGCAGAAATCAGGCGACTGAAATTGCCTTGCTTTATCCCCGCCCACTACCTGCTCAAACCCGTCCGCAACGAGGCGGGCTACCTGCCAGACGCAGTTGTCCTAGACGAAGCAGCTCTCACAAAAGAACCGCGCTGGGATAGGGAATCCATCATCACGATGGGGTCTTCGGTGCGACTGGCTGTAGAGGTCGTCAGTACCAACTGGCGGGACGATTACCATCTCAAATTCGCCGACTACGAAGAAATGGGCATCCCCGAATACTGGATTGTGGACTACCTCGGTTTGGGCGGCCGCAAGTTCATCGGTACTCCCAAACAACCCACACTATCGGTTTGCCAGTTGGTTGACGGCGAGTATCAGGTAAAACAGTTTAAGGGCGATGACATAGTTGAATCGCTGGCTTTCCCAGAGTTGAGGTTGACTACCGAGGTGATTTTTCGAGCCGGTCTGCCTCCAACCGAGCCGAGCTAGAACGACTGGGGGGCGATCGGATATTAAAAGAATATCAAAAATTGTACTTTGTACATTGTGTAATCTTCTAGCTTTCCGCATACTAATCACCAGACAGAGGAAACCGCAACATGATCCAAACCATATCCAAAACAATCACGTTTGATGAGTTCGTTGCCTGGTATCCAGAGAACTCTGTCCATAAGTACGAACTACACAACGGAGTAATTGTTGAAATGCCTTTAGGAACCGGCGACCATTCGGAAGTTACGGGTTTTCTTTCCAGTGAAATCAATTTTGAAATCAGACGGCTGCAATTGCCTTACTTTATCCCTGGTGATTGCCTAATTAAACCCGTCCGTGACGAAGCAGGTTATCAACCAGACGTAATAGTCCTAGACAGAACCGCACTTGCAAACGAACCACGCTGGAAAAAAGAATCCGTCATCACGATGGGATCTTCGGTGCGATTGGCTGTAGAGGTTGTCAGTACGAACTGGCAAGATGATTACCTGGTTAAAGTAGCTGATTATGAAAGATTGGGTATCCCGGAATATTGGGTTGTGGATTATGCTGCTTTGGGCGGCAGACGCTTTATTGGTAATCCGAAACAACCTACTATCTCGGTTTATCAGTTGGTTGACGGGGAATATCAAATCAGCCAATTTCGGGGAAATGACATAGTTGAATCGCTGGCATTCCCAGAGTTGAAATTAACGGCAGAGAAGATTTTTCTTGCTGGTTTGCCGAACTAACCAAAGCTGTTATTCCTAGACTTTCTGGTGTGATATAATCTGAAAAAGTGCGATCGATATTTATAAAAATTTATACCGTGCCGTAATGACTACGCCGCCGAATCCGCTGACTCCGACTCCGACACCATCCCAATCGAGTCCAACTCCTGTAGTGCCATCTCCTCCAGTAAGTACGAAATTGGGTACATTCACGCAAAAGTTAGTGATGAATGTTTTAGAGGTTGTCGATCAGGTGTTATATGGGTTAATGGGTCAACTTGGGAGAACAGTTTTTGGGTCAATTCAGGATGCGATCGCGATCGGTATTCTTTTAAAACTTCCCGGTTTAATCGGTGAAATTATTATCGGTAAAGATTTTTCAGGTTTCGATATTTGTCTAAAAGAAAGCCCTTGGGGTGTATCTCGTTATGCTTGTTTCATTATTGTAGCTTCTGATTTTTTGTTGTGGATAGTTCTCGCAGGTCGAATTATTGGTAGATTTTGGGCAGATTTAAAAGATTTGAAAAATAATCCCTAGGAGATATTTGATATGACTTTAGTCAACCGGAAACAAATTAGTCTTTATGAAGAAGCTGAAGCTGGATTAAATTCTTTAGTCAAGCAAACGGCTCAAGTTGGTGTTGGTTTGTTGGGGATACTGTTGCTGACAGGAGGAAGTCCGCCAGCTTTGACAGTAGGGTTAAGTGTAGTTGGGGGAATTGCGTTTGTTGCTTGGAGCGAAGAGAAGCGACTGACTAAATTTTATGCGAGGCAGACTCAGCTAATACAGAATTCTGTCATTGCGAGTGAAACGAAGCAATCGCAACTCAAACATCATCCTGTCATTGCGAGTGGAACAAAGCAATCGCAAATTCCTAATACCAGTGAGTCTGAGCCGACTAAATTTGAGGGACGACAATCGCAACTTCCTAACTCTAGTGAGTCTGAATTGCTTGCAAATGACATCAAACAAATCCTTGAAGCAGATACAGATAATTTATCGGAATTGATGAAACAGGCTGGTCTAAATCCAGATAAAGATTTAGCAGGAGCTGATTTAAGTAGTGTTAAAGCAGTTGGCTGCAAATTGAGCCGATTCAATCTCAGTGGCGCTGACTTAGATAATACCGATTTGAGTCGTACCGATCTGAGTTTTGCGAACTTAAGCAATGCTAAACTAACAAACGTAAAACTTTGTCGCGCTGACTTAAGTGGTGCTGACTTGAGAAATGCTTTGCTAATGGATGCCGACTTGAGTTTTGCCGACTTAAGCGATGCGGACTTGAGCGGTGCCGATTTGATTAATGCTGACTTAAGCAATGCCAATTTAAGCAATGCCAATTTGCACAATGCTAATTTGACAGCGACCAACCTGAGTACCGCCAATTTGAGCGATGCTAACTTGAGCAGTGCCAACTTGAGTGATGCCGATTTGAGCAATGCCGATTTGAGCAATGCCGACTTGAGCAATGCCAATCTGAGCACTGCCAAAGTAGAAAGTTCTCGATTTGGTAACAATGCCGGACTATCTGAAGATGCAAAGTATGAACTACAAAACCGAGGTGCAATCTTCCCGCAAGATTTCCCGCAAGACGAACGGATACTTGAATACGAGCTATAATAGTTGGGTAACTTTGGGGTAAGTAAAAAACTAACATGAATCAAACTTCTACAGTTACGATCGCCAATACATCTTATAAAATCCTCGCAGAACTCTCTGCAAACTCTGGAAAATCAATCCAAGCAGTTCTCGAACAAGCGATCGAACAATACCGAAGACAACAGTTTTTAGAAGCAGCAAACCAAGCTTATATTGCTCTACGCAATAACTCCGAAGCTTGGCAAGAAGAACTTGAAGAACGATCGGTCTGGGATATTACTTTAGAGGATGGTTTAGAATGACCTCAGCAGCAAAACCATCACGCGGTGATATATGGCTGATTGACTTGAATCCAATACGAGGACGCGAGCAGTCTGGCAAGCGTCCCTGTCTGATAGTATCTGTAGATTCATTCAATCAGGGTGCTTCGGCATTAGTCGTTGTGCTGCCAGTTACATCTAAGGATAAGGGAATCCCCTGGCACGTTGAAGTTAACCCTCCAGAAGGAGGACTTAGACAGCGAAGTTTCATCAAATGTGAAGATGTACGCTCAATTAGTATAGAAAGACTTTTTGAACTGTGGGGCGCAGTTTCTCCAACAACATTAATGATGGTAGAGGAAAGACTGCGTATTCTTTTAAATTTATAGAGAATCATCATATAAAATAATTCTGTACTGTGATAGATTTCCAGCGCAGAAACTCCCAAAAATCCGGTTTATTTGGTTTTGATGCTGAATTCCCGGTTCAAATTCACGCAACCTTGCAATTTTAGAAATTGTGTGATACCATAAAACGTTCTTGAAAATAGCGCAACAGCAAATATTACTGCATGGCAACGAAGCCAACGATCGCATTTACCCACCTCGGCTGCGAAAAAAATCGCATTGATACCGAACACATGATTGGCTTGCTGGCTCAAGCAGGCTATGAAGTCGATTCTAATGAAGAATTAGCCGATTACGTCGTCGTCAATACTTGCAGTTTTATCCAAGCTGCGCGAGAAGAATCAGTCCGCACCCTGGTAGAATTAGCCGAAGCTAATAAAAAAGTAGTCATCACTGGCTGCATGGCACAGCATTTTCAGCAGCAATTGCTGGATGAATTGCCCGAAGCCGTCGCAATTGTCGGCACTGGTGATTATCATAAAATAGTCGATGTGATGCAAAGGGTCGAAAAGGGCGATCGAGTTTCCCTCGTCTCTAGTGAACCTACTTACATCGCTGACGAAACTACTCCTCGCTATCGCACAACATCGGAAGGTGTCGCTTATCTGCGAATAGCCGAAGGCTGTGACTACCGTTGCGCTTTTTGCATTATCCCGCACTTGCGCGGAAATCAGCGATCGCGCACCATAGAATCTATTGTCGCTGAAGCTAAGCAATTAGCCTCCGAAGGGGTAAAGGAAATTATCCTAATTTCTCAAATTACCACCAACTACGGCAAAGATATTTATGGCGAACCCAAACTAGCCGAATTACTCCGCGCTTTGGGCGAAGTAGATGTACCTTGGATTCGGATGCACTACGCCTATCCTACAGGTTTGACTCCCCAAGTTGTCGAAGCCATCCGCGAAACTCACAACGTTTTGCCATACTTAGATTTACCGCTGCAACATTCCCATCCCGAAGTTCTGCGCGCGATGAATCGGCCTTTTCAAGCTGGGATTAATGATGCTATAGTCGATCGCCTGAAAGCATCAATTCCTGGTGCCGTGATGCGGACAACTTTTATAGTCGGCTTCCCTGGCGAAACAGACGAACACGCAGCACACTTGCTGGAATTTGTCAAGCGCCACGAATTCGATCACGTCGGAGTATTCACATTTTCCGCCGAAGAAGGCACCCCAGCCTACAGCTTGCCAAATCAACTCCCAGCAGAAAAAATGGAAATTTGGCGAAATGCAGTTATGGCGGCACAACAACCTATATCATTAAAAAAGAATCAAGAATCTGTCGGTCAGGTAGTTGATGTCCTGATAGAACAAGAACAACCAGAGACAGGTGAGTTGATTGGTAGATCCGCCCGGTTCTCCCCAGAAGTAGACGGACTCGTCTATGTGACAGGAGAAGCACGGCTGGGATCGATCGTACCTGTGAAAATTACAGACGCAGATTTCTACGACCTTCATGGTCAAGTAGAAATCGCTCGAACTGTCTCGTTAGCTAAAGCAGTATCAGCCCCCCGCTAGGAGCGTAGCCTCGCGTCGGGATGAGTGCCAGTGAGTTGACGATTCCACTCCCGCGAGTCGAATTCCAAGCCGTGCTGTGGAACAGCGACGGGGTGGATGAGGAAACGAGCAATTCTTCTGATAAAATTGGTACATCTTGACCACCAATGCCGTAAGCGAAAACCAAGCTCATAGGTACGTGTTGCCAGAAAAAGTATGGGTCTTGGAAGGACTCCTGCCCGGGCGAGGCAATGTAAGACCAATAGAATTACGGAGTTCTGGCGGCTGTTGCCAATGAATTGGGAAGCCCGTGCTCTACCGCAGGTCAGCGTCGGGTAGTTCACTGTTTTGTTTCTGAATGTAAAGAGTTATGCTAATATAAAGTCAGAAACCAGCGGGGAGAATTTGAGATTGCTTCGCCGTCCGCCCTACACCACAACGGTATCCCGAAAGAGTGTTGAGATGGATAGGCGGTAACGGTAGTCCAAAAACGGATAGAAGCCGCCGACGCCAGGAGTAGAGAGATTAAAATTTTAGACGCTAGTTCAAGCTGCCAGATTCATCTGTGGAGTAAATCTAAAATCTAAAATCTAAAATCTAAAATCGACTGACGGTCGCTACATACCCTGTTGAATCCCGCAGGCGACGGATTGCGGGATAGCGCCTGAACCAACAAAACTGTAACTACTATATATGTAGTAAAGTGGGGCTGGTCATCATCCTCACTATAAAATGCCCTAGAGAGAAAGCTTGCAAGTACCTCAAAGGAAGTCCAATGTACTGTTTAAAGAATGTTGGAAGCCGATAACCCCACCGCTGGCGGTTGGTATCGGTGATGTCAGAAAATCAAAGACGGCTGTCGAATCGGTAAATTAGTCACCATCGACGGAGCTGCCCTATACTCGATTGCTATTTGAAAAGGTGCGCGCAGGCGCAGCACCATACAGAACTCACAATGAGTTCCTGCCCTAGAGCAGAAATCCGCATCCGAGTTGGGCAACTTAGAAGGCTAAGACTCGTTATTAGGAGAATTAATGAATTTATTGTTTGAAGGTTTGGGTCTTTCCGAAGAACTCGTTCTCCATCTGGAAACACTCGGCTTTACAGAACCTACTCCCATCCAAGTACAAGCAATTCCGCACCTGCTAGCAGGCCGCGACGTTGTGGGTCAAGCTCAAACTGGAACGGGCAAAACGGCAGCATTCTCGTTGCCCATCTTGGAGCGGATTGATTTAGATCTAACTGCGGTGCAAGCATTGGTGCTCACACCGACTCGTGAATTGGCCATGCAGGTAACTGAAGCCATCCGCGATTTGAGCGGTATCAGCAGCGACGGCCCGGTAAAAGTCGGTCGCTCTCTGCAAGTTCTGACCGTGTACGGCGGTCAATCGATCGATCGCCAAATGCAGCGTTTGAAGCGCGGCGTTCACATTGTTGTCGGTACACCCGGACGCATATTGGATATGCTCAGCCGCGGCAGCCTGAAACTCGACAAGGTACAGTGGCTGGTTTTGGATGAAGCTGACGAAATGCTGAGCATGGGCTTTATCCAAGATGTGGAAAGAATCTTGGATGCTGCACCAAAAGACCGTCAAACGGCATTTTTCTCGGCGACGATGGAAGCTTCTATTCGGAAATTGGTAGCGCGGCATTTGCGGAACCCAGTCAACGTCACCGTAGAACAACCAAAAGCAACGCCGAAACGCATCAGCCAAGGCGTGTATATGGTTCCCCGCGGCTGGTCTAAGGCAAGAGCTTTGCAGCCAATCCTAGAAATGGAAGACCCGGAATCGGCGCTGATTTTTGTGCGGACTCGGCAGTCGGCGGCGGAACTTACTAGCCAACTGCAAGCAGCAGGCCACAGCGTTGACGAATATCACGGTAATTTGAATCAGGCACAGCGGGAACGTTTGCTGCATCGGTTCCGCCAATGTCAAGTCCGCTGGGTAGTGGCGACTGATATTGCTGCGCGGGGTTTGGATGTGGATCACTTGACTCACGTTATTAACTACGATTTGCCCGATAGCGTAGAAAGCTACGTTCACCGGATCGGACGCACGGGCCGGGCCGGCCGCGAAGGAACTGCGATCACGCTGATTCAACCAGTGGATCGCCGCAAATTGCGCTTGATTGAACGCCACGTGCGATCGAGCTTGACTGTACGAAACATTCCGACACGGGCACAAATTGAAGCTCGTCAGTTGGAAAAGATGCAGGGTAAAGTTCGCGAAGCTTTGGCTGGCGAACGAATGGCATCTTTCTTGCCTCTGGTGTCTCAGTTGTCCGAGGAATACGACTCCCATGCGATCGCCGCAGCAGCTTTGCAAATGGCCTTCGATCAAAGCCGTCCGGCTTGGATGGGCGCGGATTACGCTCAACAAGAAGATCCCCCTATTGGTGGAGAAAACAGCGTCAAGCCAATCTTGATCAAGAAGCGGGCTAAGACTGGCGCGCCGACTAATTCAGTCGGTTCGAGCGTTCCTGCTCCCGTTCCCCAGAACAGCTAATTAGTAGGGTGCGCGCTGCGCGCCTTATTTTCTAACTGGTAGGGTGCGAAATTCGCACCTTATTTTTTTATGTGTGGAATTAATCTATAGGTACGTTGTTGCGCTTCAGCGCTCTTTCATAGATATAAAGAGCGCTGAAGCGCAACTACGTACCTAGACTGCACGCGATCCTAAATACTTGTTTTGAGCAAACCTGAAAATCCTCTGAAGCAAGAAGGACTCTTCGTCCGAACGATCGAACTTCTAGACGTTGATTTTTGGAAGGTTGTGTAGTATTTTAGTTGAGCTGCGTGCCGACAATAATCTTTTGCACGCGATCGCCCTTCAGTTCCAAAACCAAATTAGAAGCCTTTTGGTCGTTGCTGTAAGTCAACCGACTCACTCCACCCTGCACGGATTGCGAGCTGTAACCGTAAGTTTTAAGGACTTTTTGACTTTTATCTCCTACCTTAATACTACTCGTTGTTACGTACTTGGGATTCGTAGTAGAAATTAAATAAACTTTGCCATTCCAGGCTGCTACCGTCAATTTCGAGTAGGTTAGCGTGCGAATCTTGCCACCCATAGCCTTGCTACCCGGTTTAGTTTCATCCCGCTGCGGTTTGCCCAACTTGCGTTTAGCCTCTTCTACAGACATCCCCAAACGAACTGGGCCAATCCCCAAGCGCGAATAGTCGATCGCCGCCGGCTTTTGTGTGGCGTTCAACATACTTTCTAGAGCCACAACAGTTTGATTCATACCCACAACAGGGCGAATTAAAGCAGCAAATCCGAAGCTCGAAATTGCGATATTGAGCATGATGCCAGCAACGGCTGTTGTCACAAACAATCTTACCATTTTTTTATACCTTTATTTTGCAGTTTATTCCTGCAATACCCTGTTATATCCGGATAAATACTAATGATTGCGGGCGAATACAATTCGCTCCTAAACAGGCAAAGTCCGCCTGCGAGGACTCAAGCAGTAAGGATATTCATCCCCAAAAATATAACATAGAGAAACCCGGTTTCAGCAGGGGGCGTACCCCCGTGTTCGTCTTGATTCGGGGTTTCTGAATACCAACACCATTTTACGTTTAATTAGCGCGAATACTTCATCACCGGAATGGGTGTGATATCCTAACAAAAGCCCTTTCTCCATAAAATTTGCAATTTAGATGACCGCCATAGATTCCACTAAACACCAGAAATCTAAAGCCCTGAAACCGGGCAGCCGCCGCCCCGCTAAAGAACTTTGCAGCGAGTGCGGTTTGTGCGATACATATTATATCCATTATGTCAAGGAAGCTTGCGCTTTCTTAACTCAGCATATCGCAGAACTGGAAGAGGAGATTCACGGGCGATCGCGCAATCTCGACAATCCCGACGATTGGTACTTCGGCGTCAGTCAAAATATGATGGCGGCTAAGAAAAAAGAACCAATAGAAGGCGCTCAGTGGACGGGAATTGTCAGCTCAATTGCGATCGAAATGCTGGAAAAAGGCATTGTTGAAGGTGTTGTCTGCGTTCAAAATACCAAAGAAGACCGCTTTCAACCGATGCCTATAATTGCGAGAAATCGCGAAGAAATTCTCGCTGCAAAAGTCAACAAGCCAACTCTATCTCCCAACCTTTCAGTGTTGGAACAAATCGAGAAGTCGGGGATGAAACGGCTGTTAGTAATTGGCGTCGGCTGTCAAATTCAAGCATTGCGTACAGTCGAGAAACAACTCGGTTTAGAAAAGCTCTACGTTCTCGGAACTCCCTGTGTAGATAATGTTAGCCGCGCGGGCTTACAGAAATTCCTAGACACGACTAGCCGTTCTCCTGAAACGGTGGTATCTTACGAGTTTATGCAAGACTTTAACGTTCACTTCAAACACGAAGATGGTTCTACGGAAAAAGTGCCATTTTTCGGATTGAATACAAAAGAATTGAAAGATGTGTTTGCTCCTTCTTGTTTGAGCTGTTTTGATTACGTTAATTCCTTAGCAGATTTAGTGGTGGGCTACATGGGCGCACCTTTTGGCTGGCAGTGGATTGTGGTACGAAATGATACCGGACAAGAAATGTTAGACTTGGTAATGGATCAGCTAAACACTCAGCCGGTGATGTCTCAGGGAAACAGAAAAGAGGCTGTTCAACAAAGTATTCCGGCTTACGAGAAAGGTGTGACTTTGCCGATGTGGGCGGCGAAGTTGATGGGGGTTTTTATTGAAAGAATTGGGCCGAAGGGTTTGGAATATGCCCGTTTTTCAATTGATTCTCATTTCACTCGCAATTATCTGTATGTGAAGCGGAATCACCCGGAGAAATTGGAGGCTCATGTGCCGGAATATGCTAAGCGAATTGTGGGGCAGTATAAGTTGCCAGAGGTTTAAGCTGGTAGGGTGCATGATATTATGCCCTGTTAATTACTATTAATAAAAAATGTTTGTAGTGAGGACTTTAGTCCTCGGATGGATGCGG
Source organism: Microcoleus sp. PH2017_24_DOB_U_A (assembly GCF_020738205.1). Classification (NCBI taxonomy): domain Bacteria; kingdom Bacillati; phylum Cyanobacteriota; class Cyanophyceae; order Oscillatoriales; family Microcoleaceae; genus Microcoleus; species Microcoleus sp. PH2017_24_DOB_U_A. The sequence goes on along the minus strand of NZ_JAEQCT010000092.1, from coordinate 28,696 downwards.
ACTAAAGTCCTCACTACAAACCAGTTTTTTTGTGGTAGCTAACTGACGCGCACTACTCCTTGGGCGATTGAAATTATGCAACTCCAAAGCCTGTATATTCGCGCGCGTAAGTTGGCTGAAGTCCTAGCACAATATCCTCTTTGGGTATTCCCATTTCTACCAATTCGTCAGCAATCTGCCTGTCTGTTTGATTTCGCTGAATCCAGATTTTGCCATTTTTAATATCCAAATGAAACACACAGTTATACACGCGGCGGTGTGTGTCCCATCCTAAATCGATGACAAGATAGCGATCTTTTTCTTTGTCAAAAATTGTTTCTACTTCAATTTCTCCGTTAATTGGTGCTATCTTGCTGTCTTCAATTAGCAGCTTTTGAATGCACTGACGGTAATGCTCTAGTCGATCCATTTGACTATTGCCTCCTGAGTTGATTTTAAATAGATATGTAAACTTGTAGGGTGCGTCAGCTAGAAGCTGCTGGATGATTCAACAAATAATCCTACTGACGCACCCTACGAGTCTACGCCTGAGCCGTCAGCTCCTTGCAGTAAACTATCTTGTCATGGCCTGCTTTGTAGAAGTCGCGAATCCGCGCTTCTTCGTCGTAACCGCACTTGCGGTAGAACGATCGCACGCGATCGAACTCCGGGAGTCCCGACGTTTCCACCAGCAACACGCGCCCGCTCCGCGCCATCAAGGTTTGTTCCATGTAGCGCAGCAATGTCGCACCGCGTCCTTGTCCCTGGCGATCGGGTAAGATGGCGATTAATTGCAAGTTCCACGTGCGATCGGTCATTGGTTCGAGCTCGCAGTAGGCGACACCCACGGGCCCGCCGTCGTCATCGGTAATCCAGAAGCGATCGCCATCGTTGTTAGTGGCGAAGTAATCGGCTAGCACATTCCTACAAATCAGCAGCGTGTTCCTTCAACTCGTTCAAAGAAACGTATTCCAAAGTTAAGACATGAGTCGCCGACAAAACCACAAGTGGCGCACATCCAGCATCCATTGCTTCCTTCCAGCGCGAAGCACACAAACACCAACAATCCCCTGGCTTCAATCCCGGAAATTTAAAATCGGGAACCGGGGTACTCAAATCGTTTCCCATTCTTTTGGTGTACTTCAAAAACTCTTCTGTCACTTTTGCACAAACGGTGTGAGCCCCTAAATCTCCGCCACCCGTATTGCATTTTCCGTCCCGATAATAGCCTGTCATGGGCGATGTGCAGCAAGTTTCTAATTTTGTTCCCAGCACATTTGTCGCTTCCGTAACCATCGCAACTCCTCCACACAACTCTGCGATCTAATTTTACACAAAAGGTGGTTTTTTATATATCTTTTTCCATTGCAAAGTTAATAAATTTTTGTCCTCTCCGCTCTACTTCTTGTTTTCTAATCAGAATAAATCCCTGGGTTTCAAAAAAAAGTCGAGCTGTAATGCTGGCTTCGGTAAATAACTTTCTAAGTCCTAACTCTTTGGCTTTTAACTCGATTTGTGTTAAAATTAGCGTCCCAACTCCTTGTCTTTGAAAGTCTTTGTGACAGTAAAAGCGATCGATATGGCCGTTGATTTCTAATTCTCCAAAACCTGCGATTGTATCGCCCTCTGCTGCTACGAAGGTAAATTTACTGCTTAAACTTTGCATCCACTTTTGAATGTCGGTATCTGCTGGCGCCCAAGCATCTACTTGGGCTGTTGTGTAATCGCGGATATTTACTTCGTGCACGGTGTCGTAAAATAGTTTGACAATTTTTTCAGTGTCGCCGATTTCGTAGGTTCGTACTTTCATGAGATTTAAGGTGCAGATTCCCACGATCGATTCGGGGCTTTTATGTGGAGATTGATGGCGGGGTGTTTTGGATTTCTGGCTCAAATCGCCGCGACAAATTGACTCCAAAGATAATTTTACTGCACCCCTTGACAAGCTCTGGTAGTCTGTGCAACATTAATTATAACAACTGTTCGATATACTTATATTTTCCAATATCAGCCGTCAAAAGCTTTTTGTGTATTCGTTTATACTATATCGGATGTTCGATATAGGAATATTTGGTCGATCGCCCTTAAATCTCCGATAACCTAGGATCTAGAATCAAAAATCTGAAGATCGATCCATGCCAAAAATAGTTGACCGCGAATTGTACCGCAAAGAATTACTGAACAAAAGTTTTGAGCTTTTTGCCGAAAAAGGCTATTCCTCCGTCACAATGCGAGAAATTGCCTCAGGAATTGGAGTTTCTACAGGAACCCTTTACCACTATTTCCCGAGTAAAGAAAGTTTGTTCGAGCAGTTAATTGTATATTTGAGCTATGAAGATACAAAAGAAGAAGCACTGGCTGAGTTAGGAAATCCACCAACTCTCGGAGAAAAAGTTGAACAACTGATGAATTATCTCAGCGGAATTGAAGATTATATGCTGAAGAATCTGTTAATTACCTTCGAGTTTTGCCACCAAAAGACTCGCAAAGAGATTGATAGCAATCAAGCACTCCAGCTAGCAGGAAAGCGTTATGAAGAGGCACTCATTTGCTACCTGGGTATCTCCGATCCAGCGCTCGCTAAATTTGTCATTTGTTATATTGACGGTTTGGTGGCAAGAAGATTTTATCAAGGCGAAAGGATATCTTTTACAGAACAAGCGAATGTATTAAAAAATATATTACTCGCTTATTTAGAAAAAAAACAATCGCACATTTAGGAGGAATATGAATTTTCAATTTTTCATCAAGCCTAAAAATCCATTGGTAATGGGATTGGTAGTTGCTGGCGCTGCTATTAGCATCGGTACAACTTTTTACGGTATTTCTCAGTTTGGATCTTTAGCTAAAAATGCTGAACCTTTACCCGTAGAAACACCGCCGCCCAGGAAAATCACGGCTTTGGGAAGACTGGAACCGCTGGGGGAAGTGATTCGCTTGGGGGTGTCGCAGGCGTTGGATGGCGATCGCGTGGCGAAGCTTTTAGTCAAAGAGGGCGATCGCGTGAAAGCAGGGCAGTCGATCGCAATTTTGGATGCGGGCGATCGGCTAAAATCTGCTTTAGACGAAGCCAAAGAAAAAGTCAAAGTTGCTGAAGCCAGTTTAGCAAAGGTAAAAGCCGGGGCAAAGTCGGGAGAACTTGCAGCACAATCTGCGACAATTGGCAAGCTAGAAGCCCAATTGCAAGGAAACCAGGCGGCACAACAAGCAACAGTCGATCGCATTCAAGCGCAATGGAAAGGAGAAAAAACCGCACAGCAAGCAACCATCAGCAGAATAACCGCACAATGGCAAGGAGAAAGAAAAGTACAAACAGCCACAATTAGTCGCATAACTGCACAATGGCAAGGAGAAAAAACAGCACAAACAGCAGCAATTAACAAATTAAAAGCCGAGTCAAATAATGCCCAAACCGAATACCTGCGGCACAAAGAACTTGTTACCGAAGGCGCAATTTCTAACTCCGTCATGGACAGCAAACGACTGTCATTAGAAACAAGTCGCCAGGAACTTAAAGAAGCCGAAGCAAATCTCAGCCGCATCAACAGTACGGCCAAGCAGCAGCTTAAAGAAGGCGAAGCAAATCTCACCCGAATTAACAGTACAGGAATCCAGCAACTCAACGAAGCAGAAGCAAATCTTGCCAGAATTAACAGTACAGCAATCCAGCAGTTAGCAGAAGCAGAAGCAACACTTAAGCGCATCAAAAATAGTGGCAGCGAAGAACTAAAAGAAGCCCAAGCAACTCTCGACAAAATAGGCGAAGTGCGCCCGGTAGATATCCAAGCAGCCCAAACCGAAATCAACAGCGCCATCGCCCAAGTCAAGCGCGCCGAAACCGAATTAAATCAAGCTTACATCCGCACTCCCAACGCCGGAAAAATCCTCAAGATTCACACCCGCGCCGGGGAAAAAATTAGTGATGACGGCATTGCAGACGTAGGAGAAACTCAGCAAATGGTAGTCGTTGCCGAAGTTTACCAAACCGACATCAGCAAAATCAAGGTTGGGCAAAAAGCAGGTGTTACCAGCCAAGCATTTTCAGGAGAATTGCCGGGAACTGTTAAAGAAATCGGCTTAAAAGTCAGCAAGCAAAACGTGTTTAGCAACCAGCCAGGAGAAAACTTGGACAGCCGAGTTGTGGAGGTGAAAATTCACCTGAATCCTGAAGCTAGCAAAAAAGTTGCGGGATTGACAAATTTGCAGGTACAAGTAGCAATTCAAAATTAGGGAGATTGAGAAACATGGGAGAATTGGGGCCAGATCCAAACCGACCGTATCCGATGGTAGACCAGCGCCGGGTTTGCTTTATCAAAAACTTTATTAAATCGCCCAATATTATTGTCGGCGATTACTCTTACTACGACGATCCGATCGACCCGGAAAATTTCGATAGAAACGTACTTTACAATTACGGGAGTGATAAATTAATTATTGGTAAATTTTGTGCGATCGCCACCAACGTCAAATTCATCATGAACGGTGCAAATCACAAACTCGATGGCATTTCTACCTATCCATTTCCAGTCTTTGGGAACGGCTGGGAAACAGCTATGAATCTATTAATCGAACTACCAACTAAAGGCGATACAATTATTGGTAATGATGTTTGGATAGGTTACGAATCGGTGATTATGCCGGGAGTTAAAATCGGCGACGGTGCAATTATTGCTGCTAAATCTGTTGTAGTAAAAGATGTTCCCGCTTACACCGTTGTCGGCGGAAATCCCGCTGGTTTAATTAAGCAGCGTTTCAGCGATGCTGAGGTGGCGCAATTATTACAAATGCGCTGGTGGGATTGGGAAGTTGACAAGATTTCGCGCCATATTAACTTAATTATGCAATCCGATATTCAAGCGCTGAGTAATGCCGATCAGACTTAGGCAATCGCCGACAAAGAAACCGGATTTTTTACCGATATTAAAGGCTGCGATGCAATATCTTCGCAAAAAACCCGGTTTCTGCCCACCGGATGAGCCCAATTACCGCACTCGCCGACAAAGAAACCGGGTTTTTACCGAAATTAAAGGCTACGATGCAATATCTTCGTAAAAAACCCGGTTTCTGCCCACCGGATTATCCCAATTCCCAATTCCCAATTCCCAATTCCCAATTCCCAATTCCCCAAATATTATGTTTCGCAAAACACCCCTTGCTTGGTTGCAAGTAACCAGAGAAAAAACCCGCCTCGCTGTTGCTATCGCCGGAATTGCCTTTGCAGATATTCTGATTTTTGTGCAACTCGGCTTTCAAGATGCACTCTTCGATTCTGCTGTTAAGCCGCACGAAAGTTTACAGACAGATTTAGTGTTAATCAATCCTCAATTTGAAACTTTTGCTGCGGTAAAACAGTTCAAAAGAGAGCGACTTTATCAAGCACAAGGAGTCGCGGGAGTCAAGTCTGTCACTTCTTTATATATTGGGATGGGACAGTGGCGAAATCCCACAAACCGCACTACGCGAGGAATTTTAATTTTTGGCATAGATCCTGGCAACACAACATTTATTTTGCCAGATGTCAATCAGAATTTGGCTCAACTTCAAAAGTTCAATAATGTGTTATTTGACCAAGCTTCTAGACCTGAGTATGGGGAAATTGCCAATATTTTTAATACACAATCTACCCTCGAAACTGAACTTAACAAACGAAATATTCAAGTAGGAGGAGTATTTACTCTCGGTACTTCTTTCGTGGCTGATGGCAATGTCATTGCTAGCGATTCTACTTTCATGAATTTATTTCCAGAACGCAAACCAGATGAAATTGATGTGGGTTTAATTCAGTTGCAACCGGGGGCTGACATCCTCAAAGTTCAATCAATGTTGAAAGCTATTTTGCCGGATGATGTGAAAGTTCTGACTTTAGCAGAATTTGCGGAAATTGAAAAGGCTTATTGGGGAAATGCTACTCCGATTGGTTTTATTTTTGGATTTGGTACGATTATCGGATTCATTGTTGGTTTGATTATTGTTTACCAAATTTTGTATTCAGATGTTTCCGATCACTTGGCTGAGTACGCGACTTTAAAAGCTATGGGATATAGCGATCGCTATTTAGTCGGAGTTTTAGTTCAGGAAGCTTTGTTATTAGCTATTTTGGGTTTTATGCCGGGAATTGTTTTGGCTAACGGACTGTATTCCCTAGCGCAGTCTGCTACATTGCTGCCAATTGCAATGACAACAAATCGAGCGACTACTGTGTTGGGTTTGACGATTGTGATGTGTACTGGTTCTGGGGCGCTGGCTTTGCGGAAATTGCGATCGGCCGATCCGGCAGATATTTTCTAAGCTGTTGTGGCATTTTAATTTAATTTTTGGGCGGGCTAGAAGCCCACCCCACAAGAGATGGAAGAAACAGGATTGCCAAAATTAAATGTGTACCAGCTTAGAACCAAACAAAATACCTCCATTAATTGTGGCACGGGCGTCTCGCCCGTGACTTATAGAAAAAACACAAAAAATCACCATGCAAACCCTAAACTCTCCCGCCAACTTCGACGAAACCATAACAAATCAAGCTGTAATATCTGTCAAAAATCTCAACCATTACTTCGGTAAAGGTTCCCTGAAAAAACAAGCTTTATTTGATATTAATCTCGATATCAACTCTGGGGAAATCGTAATTATGACGGGGCCTTCTGGTTCGGGTAAAACAACTTTACTGACGATGTTAGGCGGCCTGCGTTCGGCTCAAGAAGGGAGTCTCAATATTCTGGGGGAAGAAATACGCGGCGCTAGTAAGAATCAGTTAACTAAGTTGAGAAAGCAAATTGGTTATATTTTTCAAGCGCATAACTTGATGACGTTTTTGACGGCTAAGCAAAATGTGCGGATGTCTTTGGAATTACATAAGGAAATGCTAAATCAGAATATGGATGCTTTGTCAATATCCATGTTGGAAGCTGTTGGTTTGGGAGAACGGGCTAATTATTACCCAGAAAATCTGTCGGGAGGACAAAAACAAAGGGTGGCGATCGCCCGGGCGTTAGTCAGTCGGCCTAAAATAGTCTTAGCTGATGAACCTACGGCGGCTTTGGACAAACAATCCGGGCGAGATGTGGTGGAGATCATGCAGACACTAGCAAAGGAACAAGGTTGTACGATTTTGCTAGTGACGCACGACAATCGGATTCTCGATATTGCCGATCGCATTATCTACATGGAAGACGGACGTTTAGTCACAAATTTAGCCGATCGACCTTAATCAGATGTCAACAAATCTCTTACAAAAGTTCTTTTTATCAAATTTTGGGACGGGCAAGATGCCCATCCCACAATATTTTCTTTTATTGTGGGATGGGCATCTTGCCCGTCCTAATTATTTTTGTAAGATATTCGCTACTTGGCCGGGCCCACGGCCTCGATCGCAGCCTCAAGGGCGATCGACACATGAGTCCAATGAGTACCCCCTTGACAAAAAGCCACATAGGGTTCCCGCAGAGGCCCGTCTGCTGAAAACTCCGAGGTGCTGCCATCAATAAAAGTACCACCAGCCATCACCAACTGACTTTCGTACCCCGGCATCGGCCCCGGTACCGGGTCTAAATACGAACCGACTGGGGAATTTTGCTGCACCGCCCGACAGAAAGCAATTAACTTATCAGCAGAACCGAATTCGATCGCCTGAATCACATCCCTGCGCCTCGCCAAAGGAATCGGATTCACCCGATAACCCAACTTATAAAAAACATAAGCCGTCAAATGATTACCCTTCATCGCCTCGCCCACAAACCCAGGGGCCATGAACAAACCCTGAAACAGCAAGCGGTTTAAATCAAAAGTCGCGCCCCCGCTGCTGCCGATTCCCGGCGCTGTCAAGCGACAAGTTGCCGCCTCCACCAGATCGGCCCTCCCGGCCACGTAACCGCCCGCAGGGACGATCGTACCCCCCGGATTTTTGATTAAAGAACCCGCCATCAGATCTGCACCCACAGCAGTAGGTTCGCAATCATCAACAAACTCGCCGTAACAATTATCAACAAAGCAAATTGTGTTACGATTCTGATGTTTGACTAGATCGACGATTTTTTTAATCTCAGAAATAGACAGACTCGATCGCCAAGAATAACCGCAAGAGCGCTGGATCAAAACCAGGCGAGTTTTTGTTGAAATAGCAGAGCTCAGTGCCCGCCAATCCACAGTTCCTTCGCGAGTTAGAGGCAACTCACGGTAGCTAATGCCGAACTCAATAAGTGAACCTTGACCTTGCCCCCGCAAGCCGATCACTTCTTCTAAAGTATCGTAGGGAGAACCAGCAACTGCCAACATTTCGTCACCAGGACGTAGGATGCCAAACAGAGCACAGGCGATCGCGTGAGTACCCGAAACAAACTGTACCCGCACCGCTGCCGCCTCGGCCCCTACCACTTCGGCAAACACCCCGTCCAAAGTCTCCCGCCCTAAATCATCGTGGCCGTAACCCGTAACACCTGCAAAATGGTGGACTCCAACCCGGTGGCTGCGAAAAGCTTTTAAGACTCGTTGAAGATTTTGCTTGACTGTCGCGTCAATACCAGAAAAAATCTGAAAGAGTGCCTGTTCTGCTTCCTGTAGCCGTGAAACGCTATTCATCTATACCTCGCTCACCATTTGCGTGCGCGCTGCTGATTATCGCGTAAATGCGGCCCCTAGTTTGTAAACATAATATCTTCATGACGATTGCAACTTCCAAAAAAACTTCTCCTGATTGGCCTGTTGTAGGCTTTATGGCCTTTCTGCACACCGGCGCTCTATTTGCTTTGCTGCCGGGTAATTTTAGCTGGTCTGCTGTCGGCCTAGCAGTATTCCTGCACTGGGTAACAGGTGGTTTAGGAATTACTCTCGGATTTCACCGCCTCGTTACCCACCGTAGTTTTCAAACACCGAAATGGCTAGAGTATTTTCTAGTTATTTGCGGTACTCTGTCCTGTGAAGGCGGCCCGATCGACTGGGTAGGAATGCACCGGTTACACCACATCCATTCCGACACGGAAGAAGATCCCCACGATTCTAATCAAGGCTTCTGGTGGAGCCACATGGGTTGGATGATCTCAGATTTGCCGATGAGAGTTCAAATCCCCCGCTTTACAAAAGACATTGGCGACGACCCAGTATACAAGTTTCTCCAAGCATATTTTATCCCCATCCAAGTTGTCTTCGGTGTGTTGCTTTATTTATTAGGTGGCTGGTCTTTCGTGGTTTGGGGAGTGTTTATGCGGATTGTGGTGGTGTTCCACTGCACTTGGCTGGTTAACAGCGCTACCCACAAATTCGGCTACCGCACCTATGAGTCGGGCGATGGCTCTACTAACTGCTGGTGGGTTGCTGTCCTCACCTACGGCGAAGGTTGGCACAACAACCACCACGCCTTCCAATACTCTGCTCGTCACGGTCTCCAATGGTGGGAAATCGACATCACTTGGATGACAATTCAACTGCTGGAATCGCTGGGTTTAGCTACCAAAGTGAAGTTAGCAGAAAAATAGGGCGATCGGCAATTTAGTCATTGGTTGTCGGTCATCAGTTCTGGACTAATGGCTCGTGACCAATGCCTAATCCTGTTTTTGCGATCGCTAAAGGTTGGGTTGAACTGAGATTGAATCATCTTGTGCGATCGACCCAACCAAAACCATAATCAGTTATAATAGATTTGGGAAGAAAAATTTTTGTTTGGCAGCCAAAAGTTTTATTTTCAAAATTAAACCGTAAATTTTTCAAGTTTCATCCTAAATCTATAATTCATTCATTTTTGATTCGTTTGGGCAAGTGTGCACCAAAAAAGTTTACTGCTCAATCCAAACTATTATGCGTGAATCCCCGTCAGCATCTCATCACTAATCAAAAAAAGAATGACAATAGCAACGCAAGAAAAACTCCAATACAATTGGAAGCACGTTATTAGTTTAGCAGGACTGCATATCGGCGCTTTGTTCGCACTGCTACCCAGTAACTTCAACTGGACAGCAGTTGGTTTAACAGTATTCATGCACTGGATCACCGGCGGTTTGGGAATAACTCTCGGATGGCATCGTATGCTCACCCACCGCAGTTTTCAGGCACCAAAATTCGTAGAATACTTTCTAGCATTTTGCGGATCCCTGGCCTGTCAAGGAGGAATAATTGATTGGGTTGGGCTGCACCGTTTGCACCACACCCACTCTGACCAAAATGCGATCGACCCTCACAATGCCCAAAAGGGTTTTTGGTGGAGTCACCTCGGCTGGATGCTATATAAAGGCCCGGCTCACGCTGAAATTCCCCGCTGTACAAAAGACATTGCCAGCGATCCATTTTACCGATTTTTGCAAAACTACTTTCTCCCGATGCAAATCGTCTTTGGCGTGTTGCTTTACTTCGTAGCAGGCTGGTCATTTGTAGTTTGGGTAATCTTTGCCCGCTTAGTTTTGGTATATCACTGCACTTGGTTTGTGAACAGTGCAACTCACAAATTTGGCTACCGCACTTACGAAACCGAAGATAGTTCTACTAACTGTTGGTGGGTTGCAGTTTTGACTTACGGGGAAGGCTGGCACAACAACCACCACGCTTATCAATACTCTGCCCGTCACGGTATGAAATGGTGGGAAATTGACTTCACCTGGATGACAATTCAAGCCTTGGAAGCAGTAGGTTTGGCTAGTAAGGTGAAATTACCACCTTCCCGAGCGGAAGGTTAGTTATTGTAGGGTGCGTCAGGTGTGAATTTGACTATACGCAGATTAAGAATTTTCCACGCTAAACACCTGACGGTTAGTTAGCACCCCCCTTAGGAATGAGAATTAAATAACTTACAATTTTTATTGTTCTTGTGGGATGGGCGTCCCGCCCATCCCACAAATATGTGTAAATTATTTAATTTTCATTCCTTAGTAACGTCGTTGCTTGCGATCGTCAATCGGCGTGGTGCACTTTGAAAACTTCTAAGGAAACCGATCCTTAACGCGGATTAACGCAAATATTTTGTAAATGCTATAAGGTGCGTCGCTCGCTCGATTGTCGATATTGAGTTAGAAATTTTCTGTGGCGACACACCCTACGACTACGACTGTCAACTGTCAACTGTCAACTGTCAACTGTCAACTGACTAATGAGCCTGTTTTTGATCGCCCTTGCCGCGCAAATATTCCGCTAAAAACGCCAATCCTCCCGAACCGACTATCAACAGCACGCTCAGAGCATTAATATCAGGCTTCACACCAGTCCGAATCCGGCTAAAAATTTCCATCGGTAGAGTTGTAGTCCCGCTACCGGCGGTGAAACTCGCAATCAAAAAATCGTCCATGCTGAGCACAAAAGATAGCAGACAACCAGAAACAATTCCAGGTATTAATTGAGGTAGCAAAACCTGAATAAAAGCCTCAACAGGCGTTGCACCCAAATCCAAGGCAGCTTCTTCTAAATAAGGGTTTAAATCTGCCAATCTAGTAGAAACAGCTAGAGCGATGTAAGCCAGACAAAACACAACGTGGGCAGCGACAATTGTCCACAAACTCAGAGGAATAGCGAGTGCGGCTAAGAATACCAGAGTCGCAACCGCGCTGGCAATATCTGGAATAATAATCGGCAAGTAGGAAACTCCCTGATATAAATTTTTGCCGGGAAAGCGGTAGCGGGCTAAACCAACGGCCATTAAAGTGCCGAGTACAGCGGAGATGGCAACTGCACAAACAGCAACTGTTAAACTGTTTCTCAGGGCAATTAAAATCCGCGTATCGCTAAATAATTTAACGTACCAATCTAAAGTAAATCCTTCCCAGCCGGCGCTAAAACGGGATTTGTTAAAGCTGTAAAATGTGAGTACCAAAATGGGCAGGTACATATAAAAAAACATCAAAACTGTAAATATTGCCTGCCAAGAAATCTTAAATTTAGGTTTTAAGTACATATCGGGTTGTATTTCCTCCTGTGGATTGTCGGCGGTATTTTCCATATCTCGTTAATCGGGAATTGGTAATTGGTAATTGGTAATCGGGGAATTGGGCATCGGGCATCGGCCAAACAGGGCATCGGCCAAACAGGGCATCGATTTGAAGAGAATTTGTAGCGACTAATTAATGACTAATAACTAATGACTGCTGTCAACTGTCAACTGTCAACTGTCAACTGTCAACTGTCAACTGTCAACTGTCAACTGTCAACTGACTAAACTGCATTACGATCGCCATATTTGAGTAAAAGAGCAATTCCGATACTCACTGCAAAAATTAATACCATACTCAGAGCCGAACCTAGCCCCCAATTTTGAGTCGCCCCCAAAAACTGATTGTAAATTAAACGAGCTGCCGTCATGCTCGAAGCTCCACCAAGCAACTCCGGATCGACAAAATCGCCCAAACAGCTAATAAATACTAGCAAAGAACCCGCTGCAATCCCCGGCATTGTCTGGGGTACTGTCACTTTCCAGAAAGTTTCTAGTGGATTCGCGCCCAAATCCTGAGATGCTTCTAGCAATCTGCGATCGAGCTTTTCCAAGGAAGCGTAGAGAATGGTTACGATATAGGGCAAATAGCTGTAAGCCATGCCGATTAGAACTGCGGAACTTTGATTTAACAATTCTAGAGGAGGGATGCCCAAAAGTCCCAGGAGCGAGTTGAGAACGCCCGTAGGACGCAGAATTGTAATCCAAGCATACGATCGCAACAGCGAAGAAGTCCACAGCGGCAACACAAAGCCCAATAACGTTAAATTCCGCCACTTGGGCGAGACATTGAGCGCGATCCAGTAAGCGACGGGAAATCCCAGCAGTAAACACAGAATAGTCGTTCCGGTGGCAAAAAAGAGCGATCGACCCATCACCTGCAAATTCAGCGGCTCAAACACCCGCAGGTAGTTGCCGATTCCCGAAGGATTTACCAAATCTCCCGGCTTAATATTCGGCACCAAGCTAAGTTGAAAAATCACCAGAGTTGGTATTACTAATAATAAAACCAGGAACAAGCCAGAAGGGCCGAGCAATGCCAGCGGGCCTGTCCACTTTGACCATGGGGGGACGCTTTCAGGCTTGACTGGAGCAGTGGGAGGAATCGGAGGGGGAGCTTTGGTAGAAACAGCCATAAATAATAGTTTGGATTTTTGAGCGGTAGGGGCGGGTTCACCAAAATCTTTAATTTCAAAGCCCGAATTCGTATAAACCCGCCCCCACCCAACGGTAAATCTAAATGTACCAGATCGACTTATTGTCGGAAAAATTGATGCGGGCGATCGACTGTGGGGGCGAGAGTCAGAGATTGTTGGTCAAATTTGCTCCTACAGGTTAGGGTTAACCAGCGGTTAATTTAGTCCAATAGCGATCGTACACTTCCATAAATTTCCCTACTGGAGCCACACCTTCGCAATTTTTCAAAACAGCTTCCGAAGGGAAAAGAAGCTCGTTTTCGCGAACTTCCGGCGTCAGCAAACTAAAAGCATCTTCCGAAGGAGTTGAAAAACTGAGCCGTTCGACTAAAGAAGCAGCGACATCCGCTTGCAACATAAAGTTAATCCACTTATAAGCTGCATCGGGATTGGGAGCACCTTTGGGAATTACTAAAGTGTCAGTCCACAAAGAAGAACCACTTTTTGGTACGACATACTTCAATTTGTCGTTATCTGAAATGACTTCATTGGCATCAGAAGAATAGCACATGGCTAGCTTCAAATCCCCTGTCAGCATTTGCGGCCGCCAAGCGTCTGTCGTAAAAGATGCGATCGCAGGTTTGAGCTCCACCAGCTTTGCGTAAGCTTGTTTAACTTGATCTTGGTTCGTAGAATTCAGAGAATAGCCCAGCATTCGCAACGCAGCGCCCATGACTTCTCGAACATCGCTCGCTAGCGTCATTCGCCTTGCTAACTCTTTTTTGTGTTCCCACAAATAGCTCCAATCTTCAGGAGCTTCTTTGAGTTGTTCGCTGTTGTAAATCAAGCCTGTGGTTCCCCAGCTCAAAGGAACGCTGTAGCGGTTTCCTGGGTCGTATACAGGGTTTTGGAACTGTTTTTTTAGTCGATCGAGTCCGCCCAAAATTGAGTGGTCTAATGGAGTCAACAGCCCCAGTTCCGTCATCTGAACCACCATGTAGTCAGACGGGTAAATGATGCTGTAGGCGCGGCCGCCACCGGCTTGAACTCTAGCCAGCATCTCTTCGTTGGAGCTAAACACGTCGGCGACTACGCGAATGCCGGTTTTTTCAGCAAAGCGATCGGATTGTACGTCTGCAAGCCGCCAGCCGCAACTGGAAAGGGCTAACCCGGAAATTGTCGCCGCCGAATTTTTTAGGAACTGACGGCGTGTAGAATTAGCCGGGAAAATCCTGGAAATTGGTAGATTTGTCGGAGGCACAGTTCTAATTGGGATTTTAGATTTGGGATTTAGGAATTAGCTGATTTTAGATGTTCGAGCAAACGCAGATAAACGCAGATTAATACTGATGCTATTAGATACTGGTTAGTTTTGTCCAGTAACGATCGTAAACATCTGCAAATTTTCCTAGGGGTGCCACGCCTTCGCAGTTTTCTAAAGTAGCCTCAGCAGGAAAAAGAATTTTGTTTTTGCGAACTTTTGGAGTCAGCAAATAAAAAGCATCTTCTAAAGGAGTTGCAAAACCTAATCGTTGGACTAGGGAAGCCGCAACATCAGCTTGCAGTATGAAATTAATCCATTTGTAAGCTGCGTCTGGATTGGGTGCTCCATTAGGAATTACTAAGGTGTCAGTCCACAGGGCAGATCCGCTTTTCGGCACAATATACCGAAATTTAGGGTTGTTTGCAATTACTTCATTGGCATCAGAAGAGTAGCACATTGCTACTTTCAACTCTCCTGTCAGCATTTGCGATCGCCAAGCATCTGTGGTAAAAGAAGCGATCGCCGATTTGAGTTCTTCTAATTTTTCATAGGCTTTTTTAACTTGTTGTTGGCTTGTAGAATTGAGAGAATAACCCAGCATCCGCAGCGTCGCGCCCATTACTTCTCTAACGTCGTTTAGCAGAGTCATTCGCCTTGCCAATTCCTGTTTGCGTTTCCACAAATAACTCCAATCTTCGGGAGGTTCTTTGAACTGTTCGCTGTTGTAAATCAATCCAGTTGTCCCCCAACTAAAAGGCACGCTGTAGCGGTTTCCGGGGTCGTAAACGGGGTTTTGGAACCGCTTTTTGAGCCGATCTAGTCCGCCAACGATCGATCGGTCTAATTGAGTTAGCATCCCGAGTTTTTTCATCTGCATCACCATGTAGTCTGACGGGTAAATGATGCTGTAGACCTGGGGAACACCGACTTTAAGTCTCGCCAGCATTGTTTCCGTGGAGTCTAACACGTCGGCGACTACGCGAATGCCGGTTTTTTCAGCAAAGCGATCGAGCAAAGCTTTATCGGTGATTGTACGTCTGCAAGCCGCCAGCCGCAACTGGAAAGGGCTAACCCGGAAATTGTCGCCGCCGAATTTTTTAGGAACTGACGGCGTGTAGAATTAGCCCTGCAAAACCTGGAAATTGGTAGATTAGTCGGAGGCACAGTTTGATTTTAGATTTTAGATTTTAGATTTTAGATTGGGGAATTGAGGATTGGGAATTGGGAATTGGGAATTGGGAATTGGTAATTGGGAATTGGGAATTGGTAATTGGGAATTCTTCCGATACTTTTTTGCTAACGTTTACTAACAAACACATAAGTTAAATCGCTAAACAGCTTTTCAACCAAGGCGTATCAACCAATGCCCGAAGGAAGATCCCACGAGCACCATTTAGATCTCGGTTCATCTGATTTCCATCAGAATCTTTGATCATTCTGCTACCACCAATCTTTTTGACTTCTCCAGTCCATGAAACAGTCTTTGAAGTGTAAGCTTCGTTGATAGAAGTTAAAGCAACTTTGCCTTGCTCCCAAGCTTTCCACTCTAGATGTTTTTTAAACTGGTAATGACTCAGAGTCAGCATTTGACGAACAGTTTTAGAGCGAATCTTGCGACGTGACTTGCTCACCATCTGAGACGACTCAAAGGATGGAATTAATATCACGTCAAAATTATCAACTAAAAACTTAGCAGTCTTGTGATGCAACTCTTTGACAAGATGTTGAATCTTAGACTTTAATCTGTCCGCTGCTTTCTTGAATCTTTTGCGTTGCGGGCTATTCGTTTTACTCATCCTTGAGATCAACTTGTCTAACCTGAAACACAACTTTTGGATCAAAAGATTAGAATCATTCCCAACCCATCCATAAGATGACTCAGAAAAGAAAGTCATGAACGTTCTAACACCGGGGTCTAAGGCAACCACGCGACCTTGGTTATCGGTCTGACGTGGTTGCACTTCTTCAGATACAACAATGTAATACTCGCCATAGGCAAGGGTCAATCGTCCATCACTGAAGCCTTTGGGTAATGCCTCTTTCAGCTTTGACTGACCCAATTTTGTCGGATAAATTCCTTTCGTCCCAATAGCAGACTTCGGAATATAAACAGACTGTTTTGTATCTTTTCGACTGCGAAACTTGCAGCTACAAATCTTGCCAGTTTTCTTGAAATCTGCTTTGGCTTTTTTGACGGCACCACAAGCATCTTTAATGGCAATAGATTTAATTTGAAACGGTACAGGTTTTGCCCAATCAGGCAGCCCATTGAGTATTTCCGTTTTAATTGACATCCAATTGGCTTTAGTGCCTGGTTGCTGCAAGTATTTGATAGTTGCGTTGTAGACAAAACGACTAACTCCAAACCATTGTTTGAGCATTGCCTTTTGTTCAGGGCTTAGGAATAGTCGGATCTTCTTTGATTTTCTGGCTGTAGCTTCTAAGACCGTGCATTCGGCAACTAAACACGTGAAGGATGGCAAGAAGATCGGCTGTAAGTTCGGATTCGCTCGCGTGAACAGGATTTGAGAGAACCACGATTTCTCCACCGTTTTGTTTTGCCATGAACTCGAATAGTTCAAATCCGAATCTACACAATCTGTCTCTACAGGCAACAACAATCGTGAGCTGATCTGGGCGCATAAATCTGACCAGTAAGGCTTGCAGTCCTTTTCTTTTGAAATTGAGTCCAGAGCCGATGTCTTGGATGATTTCCGAGTCGGGGTATCGCTGTCGCATGAATTCGACTTGTCTAGCAAGATCGTCTTTTTGTTTGGTACTACTGACTCGGCAGTAGCAGATGATTGAGCAGATGCTTCCATCTTTTTGGTATGAGTCAACGTCGTAAAGGCGTTGCCCTGCTCCATTTTTGATTGATTTAATCTGCCCTTCATCTGCGTACTTCCTTAACGTGTTTGGATGCAGACCTAGAAATTCGACAGCCTTTCTAAGTGGTATGTATGCCATTCACCAAATATCACCCATCTAGTAGTGTATGTGAATGATTGTTAGAAAAATTGATACTGTGCGTCAACCCCTCTCCCCTCTCCCTTTCTCCCTTTCTCCCTTTCTCCCCCTCTCCATCGTTAGGATCGATCGCCCAAAGCGAGACAATCAGTAGTTCCCCAGTAAGCATAAATCGGCGTCTGCGGGTCTGGGAAAGAACCGCCCGTATTGGGTTGGCGCACCGTAATTTTATCGCCCGACGCCAATTCAACCACGTAATGAACGTGAGTGCCCATGTACATGATATTTTTGAGCCGCCCTTCAAAACAGTTAACCGACAATTCCGGCTGGTAGAGATTCAAATATACTTTTTCAGGCCGGACGCTAACCACCACAGAGTCACCGATGACACCATTCCACATATCCGACTGCTGAACGACTATTTTCAGATTGGCTGATGTGCGAACTGTAATAGTCGATCGGTCGATCGCCTCCACCGTACCAGAAAACAAATTCGTATCCCCAATAAAATCCGCCACAAAAGCCGTCTGCGGGCACTCATAAATTTCTTCAGGCGAACCAATTTGCTCAATCCTGCCCTCGTGCATCACCGCAATCCGGTTAGAAAGACTCATCGCCTCTTCTTGGTCGTGAGTCACCATCACAAAAGTCAAACCCAACTCTTGATGCAAATTCGACAATTCCAACTGCATCTGCTTCCGCAACTTCAAATCCAGAGCTCCCAGCGGTTCGTCCAGCAGCAGAACCGCCGGTCGATTTACCAGAGCTCTCGCCAAAGCCACCCGCTGCTGCTGGCCGCCCGACATTTGACCCGGAAACCTGTTGGCGAAAGATTCCATTTTCACCAATTGCAAAGCTTCCCGTACCCGTTCTTCTACTTCCGATTTCCCCAGCTTTTTAATCCGCAATCCAAAAGCGATATTGTCCCAGACATTCATGTGTCCGAACAGGGCGTAGCTTTGAAACACAGTATTTACCGGACGGCGGTAAGCTGGAGTATTGGTCATCGACTGGCCGCGAATCATCAATTCGCCCGCCGAGGGAGTCTCGAACCCAGCGATTAAGCGCAGCGTGGTAGTCTTACCGCAGCCGGAGGGCCCGAGAATGCTAAAAAATTCTCCTTGACGAATGCTGAGGTCAACTCCGCGGACTGCGGTTTCGCCATTAAATACCTTAAAGACCTTGCGGAGTTCAACGTCAAGCGCTGTATCCTTTGCTGTCGTACCTTGGTTGAGTGCTGTCTGAAACATATTCGCCCGTTCCTGGGGTAATGCACGCTATTTTAATACAGTTTAACTTTAGACTTTTCTGTATTTTAGGCGAGGAATGTTGGAATTGAGAGGTTTTAGAATTTGTTCTTTAGATTCTATCTCAGAGTGTTGCTGGGCAAGACCAAATCTGCTGTGTCCCGCACCAAATTCAATCCACCGATCATCTATTGATTTTCAGGATTTGGCGTGGGAGATGGCGTGGGAGAGGGTGTTTGCGGTTTCTCTGGTTTGGGCGCTTCTGCTTTTTTCCATTCAGACAAAGGTCGTTGGACGGCATTTTTAAAGTCAAACGGTACTAGCAGCACGGGCAAAGTTTCTGCCCCATTTTGAGGTGGGGCTTCCGCCGGGTTGGCTTGGGCGTACAAGAAGCGGCCGCTAAAGTCTGTTTTGCCTAAAACTAGGCGGTGAGTTTCCTGGTTGTCCAGCTTGACTGTGACTGTGGCTTGCGGTTGGTCGAGACCGAATTCTGGCAGTTGAGCGGCAGTAATATCTATTGTGCGATCGCTCTTTCCTGTTCCCAGCCTATCTAGCAAAAAATCCACCGATGCCTGACTCGCGTGTGCTTGCACCGGCAATTTCATTTCCCAGCTAGACTTACCTCCTTTACGAGCATAAACTCGTTCAAAAGTCAATATCTTTTCCGGAGTTTTGACTGTAAAGAATTGTACGCGATCGGACTTGAAAGTAAAAATTTTATGTTTTTCGTCCTTAGCCGCCTCCTGTTTTGGGGACACTTGCGTCTCGTACAAAGAAACCAACCCCGCCATGGTCAACGCAACAGCTATCAATATAAATGTATTTTTCTGCAATTTCATAATAATGAGGAATTCGGCATGGTCAGCAGTCATTAGTCATTAGTCAGCAGTCATTAGTCATTAGATTGTAGGGTGCGTCAGGCTTGAATATTTTGACACCGACTAATAATTTTTCCTCTGACGCACCTACGGGAATTAGTATCAGATTGTAGGGTGCGTCAGGCTTGAATATTTTGACACCGACTAATAATTTTTCCTCTGACGCACCTACGGGAATTAGCAATTGGTGGAAAAACAAGCAAGAAGCAAAGTAGTTATTGTAGGGTGCGTCAGGGTTAAATATTTTGATTTCAGACTAATAATTCCCCCCTGACGCACCCTACGGGAATTATGGATTAGGAATTGGAAATTGGGAATGGGTTGAAAAACAAGAAACAGGCAAATAAATCCGTTACATCCGTTAAATCCCGTACATTGCTCGTTGCCGAACTTGCTTCATAATTATCTTCTTTTCCACCAAATAGCGCCACCAACGCCCAGTCCCAGTAAAGGCCAAATCAGCCAAGCTAAAACCAACAATCCTACTTGGACATCATTCATGTTAATGCGGCGGTTGGTAGCTTTTTTCGGGCTGATAGAAAAGCTTTGCTGGTCTGGTTTGCTCAACCAACTCACTGAATTGAGAAACACGTCGCTATTGAGTTGTTGGTCAAACCAACCGTTAGTCACAAATTGAGATGTACCAATTACTACCATGCGCGATGTTTTTGTAGGAGTAGAAGGCACAGAAGGAGTTGTGCTTGGACTGGGAGATGCTGTGGGAGATGTTGTTGGTGTTGGTGTGGAAGATGTTGTTGGTGTTGGCGTGGGCGAACTTTCAGGAGATGCTGTGGGAGATGTTGTGGGTGTTGGTGTTGAGGAACTCTCCGGCGATGCTGTGGAAGATGCTGCCGGTATTGGCGAAATTGTCGGTACTGCTGGAGGGGTAGCTTCCTGGGAGACAATCACCGAGTAGCTGATTGGGGAAGCTGTCGGCGAGGTTGTTGGAGATGGAGAAGTTGTTGGTGATGGAGAAGTTGTTGGTAATGGGGAAGTTTTCGGCGATGGTGTCGGCGATGACGAAGTTGTCGGCGAAGTTGTCGGCGATGCTTGGGGTGAAGGCGATGTTGTCGGGGAAGTGGTCGGAGATGGCGATGTTTTCGGCGATGGCGATGTTTTCGGCGATGGCGATGTTGTTGGCGATGGCGAAGTTGTAGGAGATGGTGAAGTTGTCGCCGATGGCGAAGTTGTCGCCGATGGTTGGGGTGAAGGCGTGACTGGTGTTGGTGAGGCTGAGGGGTTTAACGGAGTGCTCTCAGAACCCGATCGCACCAAAGCCACACCTAATAATAACGGGCCTTGTCGATCGGTCTTCGGATCGAACTCCAATTTTTTAGTCGTCAAATCGCTTTCCGCCCAACTTTCCTGACTCGTCCAAATCAGCGGTTTTTCCTCTATCCCTACTACAGGCGAAGTTTCCAAAGCGCGTGCAAACGGATAAAATGAAATACCGCTACCGAAACTTTGAGTAATCGGATGTTCCCCGTAACGCCTGACTGTGGGAACCGTCGCGCCCAGGCCGAATCTTTGACCACTACCCGAAGCATCGATGGCCAAACGGGAGTCTAGTTTTACACCCCATTCTTGCAAAAATTTGTCTAATCCCGTATTAATTGCCGGGTCTACCATTAAGAATAAACTGCCACCGCGATCGAGATAAGCTTTTAGTGCTTTAATTTCTACATCCGAAAAAGGTTTATCCTGTCCAGGAACAATTAAAGCATCTGCATCTTCTGGAACTTCTTTGCGTTCGCTCAAATTCAGCGTTTGAGAGTTATAGTATTTATCTTTCAGAGCTTTTTCAGCTTGCTGAATTCCGCCTTGACCTTCTTTCAGCGGGCGAGCTCCTTTGCCTTGCAAAAAGTAAACTGTAGGAGTACGAGTGCTGAGAATTTCTTCTAAGCCATTTGTAAGTTTTATCTCCGAAAGACCTTGATTCGGGTCACTACCAAAAGCAGTACCACCTTTTTGCAGCACTTGTTTTTTTTCACCGGATTGCAAGTAAATTTCTCCGATGCTGGTAATACTAAACTCCCGGATTTTTCCCGGTTGGGCCTGGGGGTCAACAAACTCGTATTGAAACTTTTCGCCTCCCTCGCGTTTGTAACTTTGCAGCAATTCTTTAATTTGCGGATTTTGGATGGGGTCAAATACCCAAACCTTGACTGTTTGTTGCAGGTTTCGCAGGATTTGTTGAGTCTGGGGGGCGAGGGTAAATTGTTGGCTTTCGGTTAAGTCGATGCGGAGGGGATAGCGAAAGGCTATGAAGTTAATTACTCCCAGAATCACAAAGACAGCGAGGGTAGCAATCAGGGCGTTGGTACTCGCTTGAGTGGAACGTCGCCCCCAAAAGCCTTGTTCGTAAGTCAAGGATAGCAGCCAAAGTGCGATCGTCACTATTCCGGCAATAACTAAACCGACTGTCAGGGGTTCCCACGCTGCGGATACAAGTGCTGCTGTTACCCCCGCTGCGGTGAGGAGAGGGCCCAGCCAAAAAACGTATTTCCAATTTGTTTTGGTAATTTTCATAAGCTAAATATTGTTTGTGTGAGCAAATTCCGGTTCAAGAATGTTATTCTATATTGAATTAGTCTGCTCCAACCAGGCTGTTAAATCTGAGAGACTATTGAAATCCAGGACGGCATCTCCTAATTCTTCTAATTCCTGTAATCCTAATTGACGGATAGAGTTTTCTAGTTCCGGTTGGATTGTGCCTAAGCGTCGCACAAGTTGACGCAATATTAATGAGAGTTGAGCAGTTTTTGTCAGTTGTTCTCTTGCTACTTCTATCGCAATCTGCTGGTCTTGAATCCACTGTTCTTGGTTCTGCAACTCTTTTAATTCTTCTTGACTAAAATTGTCCTTCTTGGCAATTTTAAAAGCTTTCTGAATTTCGGGAACAGCACTCAGTGTTTCGGGGACTGTCTCCAGAATACTGGTATTTTGGAGAAAGTAAATCCATTGGTCGGCTCCTGTTTCTAATTGTGCTAATTCTTTACTGAATTTTGGCAGCTCCACAAATACTAATTCTATTTCAGTATCTGGACAATCAAATTTTTGCTCTTTTTCTTTGAAAACAAACCTAGTCATAAATTCAGGCTGATTTTCAAACATTTCAAAGTCGGCAATTTTCAAGGAAGTTACTGTTTTTAGTCTTTCATAGCGTTCTTCTCCTGTTAATTGCCCGCTGTAGGCTTTGGCAGCATTGTACAACACTCTTTTCTCGAAGGAAGGCACGTTGAGCAGTTGGATTTCAATCAGGGCGATTCTGCCACCGTTAATTGTGGCTTTGACATCTAGGTGTGTGTCTGGGACTCCAAAAGTTTTATTTCCCGGTTGGGAGTCGATTATTTCTAAGTCTTTAATGACAGGCTGTGCTTCATAAAGGATGGCGTTTAAAAAATTAATGAGGATGTATTTGCTGTCGCTGGAACCGAAGATCTTTTTGAACGCAAAGTCGATTTTGGGATTGATAAATCTCATTGTTTGATTTATTTGGTAGAATCATTTACCCTGAAAATATAACCGAATGTTGAAGGAAGAAGGAAGAGAGAAGAAGGAAGAGGGAAGAGGGAAGAAGGAAGAAGGAAGAGGGAAGAAGAAGGAATAAGTCAGTAGGCAGATTAATGCCCGATGCCCGATGCCCGATGCCCCATGCCCCATGCCCCATGCCCCATGCCCCATGCCCCATGCCCGTTGTTTTTAAGAACGCTGATATCGCAAAGCGTCGATCGACTGTGCTGTGAGAAATACTCCTAGAATGATGTAACTGGCAAAGATAATTATACTGCTAGTATCAAAAACTCCCTTGACAAGATTAGTGTAATGTGTTAGGAGTGAAAGCTGTCCTAATGCTGCTCCGAAGGGCCCGCCGATACCGACGGCGGCTGCATCGATTACCCACAGAAATAAGACTAGAGCGAAGGTGAGGATGGCGGATAAAATCGTGCTGTCTGTAAGGGATGAAATAAACATTCCGAGGGACAATATTCCGGCTGCTAGTAAGATTAGGCCGCCGTGTCCTAGCAGCACGACGCCGGGGGGTACGGGTGGGGTTGAGGAACTTAGGGCGATCGCCTCGCAGAAGAGCAGTGGCAGCAACATTGTGGTATAAAATGTTAAAACGCCGAGGAGTTTGCCGGTAGCAACGACCCAGTTGGTTAAGGGGGATGTGGCTAAAAGTTCTAAGGTGCCGCGCTTGCGTTCTTCTGCGTAAAGTCCCATGGAGAGTGCTGGTAATACGAACAGTGAAAGGGAACCCATGATTCGCAGAAAAAGTTGCAGGAATTCATAGGCTATGTCGATCGCAGGTTCGGTAATTCCCATTCTATCTCGCTGGGTGATTTGAGGAATTAGGCCGTCGGGGGCGAGGAGAATGGCGATTAAAAAGTAGCCGGTGATCAGCCAAAAGACTGCTGCGATAGCATAGGCAAATGGTGATGCAAAATAGCTTTGCAGTTCCTTGCGGTAAATGGCGATGATATTACTAATCATTACTAACATTTAGGAATTGGGAATGGTTCAACAGTTGACAGTTGACAGTTGACAGTTGACAGTTTGAAAGCTACTTCTACCTAGAAGGATGAGGATTGGAGTAATGAATAGTCTGATTTTAATTCCTCCGTCACTCGTGTTCCGGCTTTCAACCAATTATTTCTGGTAATTGGGTATTGGTAATTGCTTCATTCTGAGTCGCCTCCGGGTCGTGTTTCGCTGTCGTTGCTCTCTTGTTGCTTTCTTTCTATTTTTCGCTTTCTGTTGACAGGTGGTTGTTCTCCTTGAGAATCGCTACTCGGTTGTGCCCTTTTTTTAACTTGCCGATTTTTGACAACAGGTTCGGCTTTAGGTTCGCTCGACTCCAGGATTTCTGCAACAGGTTCTGCAACAGGTTCGGATTTTGGTTGAGGAAGCTCGATCGACTCTGCAATTTGGGTCACAGGTTCGCGAACAGGTTGGCTCGACTCTAGGATTTCTGCAACAGGTTCGGCTTTAGGTTCGATCGACTCTACGATTTCTGCAACAGGTTCTGCAACAGGTTCGCTCAACTCTACGATTTCTGCAACAGGTTCTGCAACAGGTTCGGATTTTGGTTGAGGAAGCTCCCTCGATTCTACGATTTGGGCCACAGGTTCGGATTTTGGTTCGCTCAACTCTACGATTTCTGCAACAGGTTCTGCAACAGGTTCGATCGACTCTACGATTTCTGCAACAGGTTCCAGTTGAGAAAGCTCGATCGACTCTACGATTTGGGCCACAGGTTCGGATTTTGGTTCGATCGACTCTACGATTTCTGCAACAGGTTCTGCAACAGGTTCGCTCAACTCTACGATTTCTGCAACAGGTTCGGATTTTGGTTGAGAAAGCTCGCTCGACTCTTGTCTTTCGACAATTTGCAGAAATTCTGCAACAGGTTGCATTTCTGGTTCTATATCATTGATTGTCTCTGATGTTTCTGCAAGTGTTTCGGATGCTGAGTGAGAATCATAAAGCGACTCTACTGTTTCCGCTTCTGGTTCTGATGCTGGCTCAGCAAGCTCGATCGACTCTGGGATTTGGGCCACTTCCCGATTGTCTACAATCGGTTCTGGTTGAGAATGTGCGATCGACTCCACTGTTTCTACAACTGGTTCTGATCCTGAATGAGAAGGTGCGATCGACTCTGGGATTTGGGCCACTTCCAGATTGTCTACAATCGGTTCTGGTTGAGAATGTGCGATCGACTCCACAGTTTCTACAACGATTCAGAATGTGCGATCGACTCTACAGTTTCTACAACTGGTTCTGATCCTGAATCAGAATGTGCGATCGACTCCACTGTTTCTACAACTGGTTCTGATCCTGAATCAGAATGTGCGATCGACTCCACTGTTTCTACAACTGGTTCTGATCCTGAATCAGAATGTGCGATCGACTCTACAGTTTCTACAACTGGTTCTGATACTGATTCAGCATCATAGAGCGACTCTTGCCTATCTGACTCTAGTGTTTCTAAAACTGGTTCGTCCGATACTGGATGAGCATCATAGAGAGATTCTAGTGTTTCTAAAACTGGTTCGTCGGATACTGGATGAGCATCATAGACAGATTCTTGCCTATCTGAAACTAGATTTTCCACAATCGGTGCTGATTCCGATTGATGAGAGTCGGCGATCGAGTCTTGAATTTCTGTCGCTGCTTGTAGATTGCGATCGACCTCGGGTTCGCTGTGAACCAGACTTTCTTCCGGTTTCTTTTGGGCCGCTGTCAGCCGTAAAAACACATCTTCCAAAGTAGCGCGATTGCGGCGCATTTCGCAGAGTCCGAATCCTGAGGCGATAATAGCTGCGGCGATTTCTCGTCCTGGTTCCACCTCCGATTCGCATTCTGCCCGCAGGCGGTAGCGACTGGCTAAAAATTGCTGGCTGGGAATCAATTCGATCGATCGAACTCCCCGCACATTTTCCAAAGAAGGCAACAGCAGACTGTTGAGCAAATCCGCCTCACCTTCGACTTCGACTTCGTAACCTTCCCCGGTGGCCAACTCTCCCATCAAACGTTCGGGAGTACCAGCGGCGACGATTTGACCGCGATTGATGATGGTGACGCGGCTGCAAGTCATGCTGACTTCCGGCAGAATGTGGGTAGAAAGGATAATAGTGTGTTCGCCTGCAAGACTTTTGATTAAGTTGCGGACTTCGATGATTTGTCGCGGGTCGAGGCCGACGGTTGGTTCGTCCAGGATAATGACGGGGGGATCGTGGACGATCGCCTGTGCAATACCAACTCGTTGCCGAAATCCTTTAGAAAGTTTGCGGATTAAAACTTTGCGTTTATCAACCAGGCCGCAGCGTTCGATCGCGGATGTGACACGTCGGGCGCGATCGCCTGCAGGGACTTGCTTGATCCGCGCCACAAAAAATAGAAACCCTTCCACGCTCATTTCTGGATAAAGCGGCGGGTTTT
Source organism: Microcoleus sp. PH2017_24_DOB_U_A (assembly GCF_020738205.1). NCBI lineage: Bacteria > Bacillati > Cyanobacteriota > Cyanophyceae > Oscillatoriales > Microcoleaceae > Microcoleus > Microcoleus sp. PH2017_24_DOB_U_A. The sequence goes on along the minus strand of NZ_JAEQCT010000092.1, from coordinate 2,387 downwards.
CCGGAAGATAGCCGATCCGCTGTCTGACAGCCATCGAATTTTCGTGAACGTCGAGGCCAGCGATCCGGGCGGTACCGCTGGATGCCGGCAAATATCCCGACAAAATCCGCATGGTTGTGGTTTTGCCGGCGCCGTTGGGCCCCAAAAACCCGAGTATTTCTCCTGCTTCGACCGAAAAAGACACGTCCGCGATCGCTGCGGTCGAACCGTAAGTTTTGCTTAAGTGTTCTACTTCAATCATTTGTCAAAGTCATGTCGATTTTAGGTTTGAGATTTGAGATTTGAGATTGACTCCGCCAACCACAGGTCGGACGCCTGTTCCACAACCACAGGTGGGTTAGAGCCGATTTCTCACATTAGCCTGCCAGAAACCCAATCTATCACAACTGATGATTGTACTTGGAAGCGGGACACTTGTTTTAGGTCGATCGTCTGGCGCCGGCTAGCGTTGAGCTTGCTGTTGCTGGTTGGAAAATTCTCACATAAAAACAGGCAAGATGCTTGTTCCACAAAGAAAAAAGTGAATTTTGTTGTGGTCATTCTCCCCGCTTTGGATCGTATGGCGGGCGATCGCGTTACAAGAGAACCGAAAAATCTGTCAAAGTACCGTCTTATGAATGATCGAAGCCAAGCATAATTTCACTTTAAAAAACCCATGCTACGAACAGTTAGTAAGCGATGCCTTCTTCTGCCCCGTCTTCTTCCACAGACTTCTTTCCAACCCCCAGCCTGCTAAACCCGACTTTTTCCAACTCAAGGGGGCTACAAAAGTGCCGACTTTTCTATACTGAAAAATTTGGGCTTCCCTGACATCATATGAATAGGTTAAGTTAATCAAGTGAAAAAGGGAGTTAATCAATGCGTTTTGGATTTTTGAGTTTTGGTTTGCTGGTTCTCTCAGGAGCGATAATTGCCGTAGATGTCGCACCTTCTTTAGCAGCAGCAAGCGCCCAAACAAACAGAGAGTTGTCACAGTCGCAGGCACAAGAGCGATCGGAGCAGCTAATTGCCTGTGGTTGCACTAGCAGAGGTTGTAGTAGCTGTAGCCGTCCTACTCGCGGTGGTCGTAGATAGGATAATTAGCAGCTATCGAGTGACTGCTGTTTTTAGATAGTTGAGGATTGGGCATAAAAGAATAGTCTTTTTTCAGTCCAATCCTCTGTTTGTAGAACTTAATTGGTAGATCGATTCACCAACAAACTTGCTTGCTGCTACTAAGGAACGAAAATTTAATAACTTACACATATTTGTGGGATGGGCCAGAAGAACCCGTCTTTTCTGGACGGGCTCTTCTGGCCCATCCCACAAGAACAATAAAAATTGTAAGTTATTTAATTCTCATTCCTAAGCTTTATTAACGGGGAATACTCCAAATCCTAACAGAACTATCTGGGCCGCCACTGGCAAGAGTCTGCCCATCGGGGCTAAAAGCAACAGAATAAACCCAGTTTGAATGTCCCGTGAGAGTTTGCAATAATTCGCCAGTACGCAGATTCCAAAGTCTAATCGAGTTGTCATAACTCCCGCTTGCAAGAGTTTGCCCATCCGGGCTGATAGCCAGACACCAAACCCAACTTAGATGTCCAGTAAGAGTGCGCTGCAATTCCCCTGTTTTCGGATTCCACAGTTTAATACTATTTTCAGCAATACGGCTAACTTCGTTCCAGCCACTACTGCTAACAAGGGTTTGACCGTCAGGACTAAAAGCGACAGACAAAACTTGCGCTGAATGTCCTTTAAGAGTGCGAATTAATTTCCTACTATTCAGACTCCACAACTTAATAGTCAGATCGTCACTGCCGCTAGCAAGGGTTTTGCCATCAGGATTAAAAGCGACCGAAGTAACGTTGTTAGTGTGTCCGTAAAAAGTATAAAGCAGCTCTCCTGTGTTAACACGCCACAGTTTGATTGTTTTGTCATGGCTGCTGCTAGCGATGGTCAGACCATCCGGGCTAAAAGCAATCGATCTAACATCGCTAGAATGACCTTTGAGAGCGCCCAAAAGCATCCCAGTATCTAGATTCCACAACTTAATTGTTGTGTCCTTCTCATTTTTCGCATCCTCCTCCAGTAGCGGCCCCGTAGCTAGCAATTTTCCATCCGGACTGATTGCAACCGACCAAAGCTTTGATGAAGCTCTAGATAGTTTTTTAATGACTTTCCCTGTACGCCAATTGTAAAGTTCGATCGGTTCATCGTAACTACCTCTGACAAGGGTCTGTCCGTCAGGGCTAAAAGCAACTGAGGTGACTGCATCAAATACTTCCGAACCTCCTTTCAAGGTGTTGATTAGCGGGACTTAAACAGAAAATACGATAAAAATAGGTTATAATGCTTACATAGCAAGCAGATAACGTTAAAAAATGACCCATGAAAGAGACAACCCC